>PLFE01000103.1 GCA_003136675.1 Bryobacterales bacterium | reverse complement strand
ACTGCCGGCATCGAGAATGTTCGCGCCCATGCCCAGCTTTTTGGCGGTTTCCTTGGCGATGGCCAAGGCATCGCCGGTTACCATCTTGACCTTAACGCCCATCGCCAGCGCGGTCGCGATGGTTTCCTTGGCATCTTCCCGTGGCGGATCAAACAGCGGCAGCACACCGAGGAATTGCCACTTGCCTTCTTGGTCCGACCGGGCAACGCCCAGTGATCGAAAGCCGCGAGCCGCAAAATCGTCGACCGCCTTGGTGGCGGCGTCCTTCGCCTGCCCGGCATTGGCCGACAGGGCCAAAATCACCTGCGGCGCGCCTTTCGTCGTCTTGAATGTCTTTCCATCCTTGCCTTTGACGGTGGCCTCCGTGCGTTTGTGCACCGGATCGAATGGCTGGAAATGAACGACNNGTCCGCGCGCGACGCCAGTGCGCCATCAAGGATGACTTGATCGGCGGTCACATTGTTCACGCAGAAGGGATCGCCCAGCGTGAGCTTATTCTGGGTTAGGGTGCCGGTTTTGTCCGCGCAGAGCACGTCCACGCCGGCCAATTCCTCGATCGCCACCAACCGGCTCAAAATCGCCTTTTTCTTGGCGAGCAAGTGCGCGCCGACCGCCATCGTGACCGAGAGCACAGTCGGCATCGCCACCGGTATGGCGGCCACGGTCAGCACCAGGGCGAACTGTAGGGTGCTCAGGACCGGGTCTCCGCGGAAGATCGCAACAGTGACAATCACCGCGACCAGGGCGATCGCGAGGACGATTAGGTACCGGCCGATCTTCAAAACCGCCTTTTGGAAATGGCTGACCGTGTGCGCTCCCTGCACGAGCTGCGCCGTCTTGCCGAAGTAGGTGTTCTCACCCGTGGCATAGACGAGCGCGCTGATCTCTCCCCTGCGAATGGTCGAGCCGGAGAACACTGCCTGGCCGCATTTTTTCTCGACGGGCAAGGATTCCCCCGTCAGCGCCGACTGGTCGACCTCGACGGAGTCGCCCTGCAACAGACGCGCATCCGCCGGTACAATGTCGCCCAGCCGCATGCGGATGACGTCCCCCGGCACCAATTCCCGGGCCGCCGGGTTGATCCATTTCCCGTCGCGGATCACCCGGGCCTTGTTCGCCAGCCTGGCCTTGAGGGCGGCGATTTCATTTCCCGCCTGGCGCTCCTCCCAGAATCCGACCACGGCGTTGGCCACAAGCAAAAGGAGGATGATGAAGAAATCCGGCCAGTGCCGGAGCACGCCCGACAGGATGACCGCAATCTCGATCATCCACGGGATCGGCCCCCAAAAATAGCCGAGAAATTTCAGGAAGAAATTGGTCTTCTTTTCTGCCAGCTCGTTGGGCCCGTATTGCGTCAACCGTTTCGCCGCCTCGGCTTGACTTAGGCCATTGGGCGAGTAGCCCAACTTCTTCTCGACCTCCGCCAGGGGCAGCATTTTCAGATCATCCTTCGGATCGGTCTTGGCGTCCGGTTTGGATCCCGCCTTGGCGGCGGGAGCCTTGGGTTTCGGTTCGGCGGAGTCATTTGGCTTCGATGCGGGATCCTTTGGCTGGTCGGTACTCGGCTTCATAATAGGAATTCTCCTTGTTTGTTATACCGCGCTGATCCCAGCCCGGATGATGGCCAGAAATTGATCGGCCTGCAGGCTGGCGCCGCCGATGAGAGCGCCGTCCACTCCGGGCCGGCCAAGGAACCCGGCGGCGTTGTCCGGCTTGACGCTTCCGCCGTACTGGATGGCAAGCGCCTGAGCCGATTTCTCTCCGAACATCTGTCCAAACCGGCGCCGAATGACGGCGTGGCCCTCCTGCGCCTGCTGCGGGGTGGCATCGTGTCCGGTGCTTCCGATTGCCCAGATTGGTTCGTATGCGATGATCAGATGGCTCAAGAGTTCCGCTGACAGCTGCGCCAATCCCTGGGCGACTTGCCGATTGAGCACCGCGTCAGTCTGGCCGGAATCGCGTTGATCCCGGGTCTCGCCGACGCAGAGTATCACGTCGAGGCCGGCGGCCAGGGCAAACCGCACCTTTTGGTTGATGAACGCATCGGTTTCTCCCAGCTTTTCCCGGCGCTCGCTATGGCCGAGGATGACGTATTTGCAGCCCAGATCGAGGAGCATCGCCGGGCTGACCTCGCCAGTGAACGCCCCATCCTTTTCGGGATAGAGGTTCTGCGCTCCCAGCGCGACGCGGCTGCCCTTGAGAATTCCGCCGGCCAGGGCCAAATAGGGAAAAGGTGGACAGATGGCGACGGATACATGGGGCGCGGTGCCAACCCCGTCCACGATCGCCTTGGCCAGCGGTCCAGCTTCAGCGGAGTTGGTATGCATCTTCCAGTTACCGATTATGAATTTCTGGCGCATGTTCGATTTCCATTGGGTGCTCAGGACTAGCCGGCCGATCCGTCTCCATTGCGGCATCGTACGTGCCGCGGCGAGCGGCCGCGTTGCACTTGGCGCGGTGATACAGAGCCTGTTGTGCCGCCGATACCTGAGATTCGTTGCCTCGCCAAATCTCCAGAGCCGGTCGCTGGATGGCTCGGGCAAACGAAAACGCCACTGCCCAAGGCAGCCGCGATTTGAATCTCACGTTCATGGCATTCAGTCTGGCCGAAGCCAGTTCACCGGATTGGCCGCCCGATAGGAAGGCGATCCCCGGAACGGCTGCGGGGACGGCCCGCAGGAGACACCGCACCGTGGCATCGGCCACCTCGTCCACCGTCTCCTGCTTGGGGCAGCTCAATCCCGGAAGCACCATGTTGGGCTTCAGGATCATACCCCCCAGCATCACCCGTTGAACGTAAAGCTGGTTGAAAACCGATCGCAGGACTTCCTCAGTCACCTCGCCGCACCGCTCCAGGGTGTGCTCGCCGTCCATGAGCACTTCCGGTTCGACCACGGGGACCATTCCGGCCTCTTGGCAAAGCGCGGCGTAGCGGGCCAACGCCTGCGCGTTGGCCTCGATGCAACCCCGGCTGGGAATGCCGTCGCCCAGGGCGATCACTGCGCGCCATTTGGCAAAACGGGCGCCCATGTGAGAGTATTCCGCCAGGCGGTCGCGCAATCCGTCCAGACCTTCGGTTACTTTCTCTCCGGGATGACCTGCCAGGCACTTTGCACCGGTGTCGACTTTGATGCCGGGAATGATTCCGGCATCGGTGATGACTTTGACAAAGGGAGTTCCGTCCTTTTTCTGCTGGCGGATCGTCTCGTCGTAGAGGATCACGCCACTAATGGACTCGCCGAGACCGGGTGTCGTGATTATCAACTCCCGATAGGCCCGTCTCGCCTCCACGGTCTGGGGAATCCCCACCTTGGCAAATCGCTTGTCGCAGGTTGGATTGCTTTCATCCATCGCCAGCAGGCCCTTGTCGGCGGCGACCAGCGTCCTCGCGGTGTCGGTAAGCCGTTGCGTATTTATCGGGAGTTGCATCACTTCCGGTTTTGGATCTCCCGCGCGCGGTTTCGCTGATGCGATTTCGCCTTCAGGCAGCGTCTGTCGACTAACTTGGCTTGGCGTGCTCATTCGTGGCGGTCTCGGCTGGTGGGGCTACGATTCGTCCAACCACTTCCGCGCCTCGGCGGCATTGGCGTTATCGAAATATCGGACGGTCGCTTTCGTGAAAACTTTGAAGCATGCCGCCAGGCCCTGCTGCCACTTCCTCTCCCCGACCATCGCCAGCCGATCAATGTCGGCGAAGTGTTTGATATCAAACTTGATATCCTCCCACATCGCGCCGGCATCCCAGCCGTGGAAACCNNGCTTTTACCAGCTTCCCGCTGATGTGAATGGCGAGAAGTTTCCCGCCGTTTTCTTCATGAAGTTGTATGGGCATCGGGAATTCCTATCGTTTGTCTCAGTGTCAATTTGCCTTCGGAATTTACCTCAGCTGCTTTGCCGTCACAGTGGCTGAAGCACACGAGGCTTCTCCTCGAGCGGTGGTCCTGTCCGCGTGTCAGCCGGACTCCACTTCCAATTCCGAATTTCCGGCAGGTCCT
>PLFE01000054.1 GCA_003136675.1 Bryobacterales bacterium | reverse complement strand
CAGGCTAACCCGGCCGGACCTTCCGGAGTAGTTATACGCGGCGATCGGTATCGAGACGCGGTCACCCTGCGTGAGAGTCACCGGAAGATCGAGATCCACGAAGAAGTCCTGAAACACCTTGATACTTGAAACGCCCGACCCCAGCGCTCCAGATTCAGTCGAGGCAAACAGAGCCATCCGCCACGTTGTGATCGAATCGGCGACCGGAATCGAAATGCTCGCGTTGCCCGAAGCGTCCGTGATGATCTCGGGATTGATGTAAAGCGCTTCCGGAAAATAAGAGCGTATGTGCGGCGCCGCGGATGATTCCTTCTTGCGATCCACGCTGAAAGATCGCGCAGCCATGGGCACAGCGTCAGCCGAGACGCGGTCTGCGGCCAACATCGCTGCGCGCGCGCCAAAAACCGCGCGGCCACCCAGCCCGATCATGCTGCGCCCTGTCTCAACAATCTGAATGGCGTTCGCTGCGCCTGTAACTTCCACCGTCTCGGTCGAATTGCCCACCCAGAGAACCACCGATAATACCCCGCGATCGCGGGCCCGCAAAGTGAAATTGCGCGACACCGTCCCAAACCCAGGCGCCTCAATCTCAACTCGATAGTGTCCTGGCGGCAAGGCGCTGAAGGTGAACTGGCCAGCGTTACCCGCTCGCGCGCTGCGCGCTCCGGGAGTCAAAGTGATGTCGGACCCCGGAATGAAAGCCCCACTCGCATCCATTACGGCGCCGGTCAACTCGGCGTCTTCGTTGACGGCTCGACGATCGTGCTCGATCTTAAGATCGACCTTTCCCCCTTGGCCAGTAGCGCTGACCAAGCTGCCGGAGCGGTCTTTGAGATAGACGATAAGGTCGTCCGCGTTGCCGAACTGTTTGTCAGGCCCCGCGCTGCGGACGCGGTAGAAATGATCCCTACCGCCCGTAGGTTCGATGCGCAAAGGTGTGTTCCACGCATCGCGCAGGTTGCCGATAGTGATATTCCCAAAGGACCTGATGAAGTCCTCTCCACCCCGACGCCACGCAAGACTCTCGTTCAGCTTCGCGGCGATCGCTTTGACCTGGCCGGCGAAAACTGCCTCGTAGCGCTCCTGATACTCCGCGTACCTGTCCTGCGGCAGGCTGCGCCCAAACTCCGTGTCAAGCTTGGCGGGCACAGTCATCTCGGTGGCGGCGAAAAGGGCGCGCGCTTCCAGGTCTTGCTGACGGTTGCTCGTGACGTCCATCGGTTCCACGGCGCGCGAAACAGAGAGGGAGTGGATCTCGTAGCGCGGCTTCATCACCTCCTGCTCGAGATAGAAAAACACCTTCGCGAATCCGGGTTGTTTCTCGGCAAGAGCAAACACAGCTTCATCCACAACTTGTAACCCAAGCGCCGCGCTCACGCCCTCTCCGTGCGCGTTGGTGACATGGAAGCTGATGCGCGCCTCCGAACCGGGAGCATAAACCGCGGAGTCGCTCTTGGTTTCTATCTTCAGTTCATCCGCCGGTTGCACGAACACCAGGCGATGGTCGGCCACGGGCTGCGCATCCTTGCCAAACACGTAAGCATCCACATCCAGCGTGCCCGCCATTTCCGAAGTCGCCGTAAGCGCCAAATCCGCCTCACCGTTCCGCAGTTCGAGATCGCGCGTGAGAATGGTCTGACCGTTCTTGACGACGTCAATGTATGCGGAACCCCGAGCGCGCGTTGACAACACCTTCAGCTCCATCGTCTCGCCCGTTTTCAGCACCGCGCGGTTTGTCCGAACAAGAACCTGGTCCGGGCCGGCGCG
This sequence comes from Bryobacterales bacterium, assembly GCA_003136675.1. Lineage (GTDB taxonomy): Bacteria > Acidobacteriota > Terriglobia > Bryobacterales > Bryobacteraceae > Bog-113. The sequence continues at coordinate 57,753 of PLFE01000054.1, read as the reverse complement.
TGTCTGCAGGGGCACATTCGTCGCGACGCGGCTCCCTCGGTGATCGTCCGCATCGACGCCAAGCGACTCAACACCCGCATCGGGATTGAAGTGGATCACAGCCACTCCTTCGCCATCGCTCGACACCTGCTGATCGCGCGCGCCGTGAATGTGGACCGTCAAGTCTGTGGCCGCCGGAGTACCGTCCGGGTAAGAACTGATCACGAACACCTCGTTATCCAGATGCGGGATCAGATTACCGCCCTCCGGCACGGCGGTGATCAGGAGAGCCGAATCGCTGATCGTGATCGGTTCACGCCGCGTTTCAGCATGGCCCGCGGAATCCTTCACGGTGGCCTCAATCAACCCGCGCGCGGCGCCCTGGCTCAGAGGGTGCCCCGCAAAATATTCGGGGAGAGGTAGGTCAAAGCGGTAGCAACCCTCGTCATCGGTTTTGCCGTGACCCGATGCAGCCTCAAATACAGCCACGTCCTGCCCGGAGGCTTTAATCGTGATATCGGCGTGGTCCACTGGTTTGCCGAAAAAGTAGTTCGCGCGGACCGTACCCGTAACGTGGTCCCGCGGCTGGTAATATCGCTTCGGCTTGTGGTCCTTTTCAGTGAACTCAATGGCAACTTTGAATTTGGGAAGTACATAATTCTCAACATTGAGCCCGATTTCCGCCTTGCTGGAAGGTGCACCTGCATCCCCCATCAAAGCTCTTAGATGATAGGTCCCCAGGTTCACCTCGTCGGCCAGCGAGAACTCCGCCGAGGCGATGCCAAACGAATCGGTCACCGTTGCACTCTTGAAAACCTTGTTCCCGTGAGAATCTTCCATCTCAAACAGAAGCTTGCGGTCCGCTTCTGCCTTGTGGTCGGCGCGGGCAAGCGCCAGCGCGCGGATGTGAATCGTCTGGCCCGGCTGATAAATCGGCTTTTCAGTGGTTAGCAAAATGGCTGCCTGGTCGGTAAGCTGAACGGGTTGTGTGTATTCAGTGGAACCAATTGGCGTGTCCGCCACATACCGCATCTCGTATTTGCCGGTCAGCCCGGCGGGGAAGCGGAACTGCGCCTCCAGGGTCCCGCGGCGGTTGAGCCGGCCGGAGAACAAACGCCATGATTTCTGCTCCGGCGCCAGCAGGTCGATTCGCACTTCGCCGGACTCCGCGACGTCGTTTTTGTTGGCGTCCGATACGATCACCCGGATGGCGGCCCGGCTGCCCGCAAGGTATTCAGTCTGGCCGAGAATGTGGACCACCGGCCGTCGCAGAATCTGCGAGATCGATTCCACCCCTTCGATCGCCGCCACCTTGGCATCGTTGTACTCAAAGCGGTAGCGCAATCGCTGCCAGATGATGACGTCGAATCCGATGGGATGATCTGGAGTGATGGCCTGTTTCCACACCCCGCCGCCCTTGGCGATGTAGACCGTACGTTCCACCCTGCCAAGCACGTGGTCTTCCGGGTCGAGGATCTCGGCCGTCAGCCTGCCTGCGCCTGAGCTCGTGGAGTGGTAAGGGATAGAGACCGAAAGTCGGCCATGCGCGTAAGCGGCTGCCGGCTGCTGCGCGCGCGCGGTATTGAAACCGGTGGTGAAACTGAAGACCGCGCCAACCAGAAGCACGAGCGCAACAGAAACAGGGAAAAGAAGGCGGAGCGAAAAGCGTGACATGCGGATTCTCCTTGGTCTATCTGACCGGAGAACGCGCCATGCTCAGGAACTTGCAGGACGAATGGAACTTTTTATTTGTGCTTCCACGTTTGGCCGTCGGCGCTTATCCAATGTGCGCCTGTATCCGTTGTGATCTCGAATACGGGAAGCGCGTTCACCGCATCGACGGGAATGGAGACGGCCTCCGCCGTCACCTCGACGGAACTGGTGGCTGCGCCTACAGACAGTTTGAAATCGGCGGTGCTTTGCCGCGAAGATGCCAGATCCACGGAGGTAGCCCCCTTCGTGAAACCGGGAGCTTGCGCCTCCACCTGGTAACTTCCCGGGGCGAGATTGTCGAGCCGGTAGTGGCCCTCGTGGTCCGTCTCCGCGCTGCGGACCAGCGGTATCCGCGCGTCCGTAGCCGTCACTTTAACACCTGGAATCACGGCTCCGCTGGGGTCCGTAACGACGCCGTCGAGCGTCGAGCCGTCGAGCTGTTTTCGCGAAGACTCCGCGGCCAGCGCCCTGAATTTCGCCGCCTCGGGTAAACTCCCCGTTATCACGATAGCGTTCCTTCCCAGTTCCATCGGGGGCGATGCGGCCTGCAGCGCAATCCTCACAACGCGGCCTTGCCACTGCGGCGCGACCGCCCGCCAGTGCTGCCCGTCATCGTTGCTGGAGAAGAGAGCGTGTTGGGTATCGATGGCCAGCCGCCGGTGATCGTTTGAAACCATCGAGAGAACGGGGAGTCCGCTCGGGAGTTCCACGGCGCCGCTTCTCGCGGCTGCACTGTCCGGGCCAATCGCGCTGGCGGCCTTCTTGCGCGGGGCGAGCGGCCTGGCGGAAAGCCGCGCGGGCGGGGCAACCGAGGCTGCTGGCGGCGCAACCCGGTCTGCCAGCGGTGCAGGTCGCGCGGGCGGGCGCGATTCCGCCACCTGGATCGGAGTGTCCCCATGGTGAACGCGAACCACAAAAATAGCTAGCGCCGCGAACGCCGGCACCGCCGCCCAGGCGAGATTCCAGCCCGAAAACCACCGCCGCCGGCCCGGTTCCCGTTCCTCTCCTACCTCGGTCGCACGCACAGACAGCGCAACCGCGGCGCGGCAATCGGGACACACGGCCAAATGGGCGAGTGTTATCTGCCTCTCGTGTTCGGGCAGCGCGTGTTCCATGAAAGCATTCAACTGGTCCGCGTCTGGATGGGTTCCGAATTGGAGAAGATCACTCATGATTTTTCGGATAATGCGGCGGGGCTCGAGGCTTTCTGATCGGAGAACGATGCGGCTTGAGAATTTTGCAGCAAACCCCGCAGGTTTATTTCGATATCGCGCGGATCCGTCCCAAGGGCCTGGTCCGCGGCGTCTTCACTGAGTCCGCTGGATCTAAGATTCCCGAGAAGCTGTTTGCGGAGATCCGCCGCCAGTCGTTTAATCCGCCGGCTCACGGTGGCCTCGTGTACGCCAAGCGTGCGGGCGATTTGGAGAAGCGTTTGGCGATCGAGAAAATACGAAGAAAGCAGGAAGCGGTCCTCCGGCGGGAGGCCCTGGAGCGTGCGGGTAACGCCATCGGCCAGTTGCATGAGTTCGGCGGGAACGGGCGAAGGCATCGGCGTCGGCGCGGGTGCAACATCCAGTGAGTCGATGGAAGTTTCACGGCGCGTCCGGCGGTAATGGTCGACGTAACGCTGCGCCAGGGTAGTTCGGAGCCAGCCCAGCAGCGAACCCCGGCCGGAATAAGATGACAGCGGAGAGCGCCGCACCCCATCAACCTGGCGAAGGCCGTACAGTTCGGAGTAAAGCGAGTCGGCGAGTTCCTGGCCCAGCGCGGCGGCGCCTGTGATGGCGATGGCGGCCTGCGTCAGAGGCGCACGGTAGAGCCGAAGAAACCGTTGCCATGCGGCTTCACGACCCAGGGCGCATCCGCAAGCCAGAGCAAGGTCTTCCAGATGGAGCGACTGCAGAAACCTGGCCCGTTGGCCGGCATCCGGATGAGCGACTGGCGGAAGGCCATAGTTGAACTTTGCGCCCACCAACCCGAGCGCACTCCCGAACTCATCGGACATTACCTGGCACGCTTCTGCCTTTGCAAGAATCCAAAGCTGCTGGACAAGCGCGAGATCACCGGGTTGTGGCGAAATCGTGTCCACGATCTTGAAGATACTGCATTCGTCAACGAATTATTGACAAAAAGAGAGACAATTCTGGCGGAGGAAGAGGGATTCGAACCCCCGGACAAGTTTCCCCGTCAACGGTTTTCAAGACCGCCGCCTTAAACCACTCGGCCATTCCTCCATCAACTATGTTACCTGATATCTTCATCTTACGGGGGGTGTCACATCGCAGTTTTGGGCTTTTTCGCCTTCCGGGGCACCACTGTCACAGTTTTGTCACAGGTCGGCAACTTGGCCACCGCGCGCGCCTTCGTGTCGTGATTGGAGTGCGCGTATTCAGATGGTTTTACTGATCCTGGAACACCCCAGGAGTTCCTTCACCGTCACCAGGTCAACGCCGGGCGTGTCGCAGGACCCCGCCGAAGCTGTCCGGTGGTACCACCGAGCTGCGGACCAAGGGTATGCAGCCGCAGAGCCTATCAGATTGAATCGCAGCGAGCCGTAAAGAGGCTCAAGGCAGGGCCGCCCAGGGGAATGCGACGGTTCAAATGGCGCTGCCGGCGGCCAAGACCGTGGGAGGGCAGCGCTATGCCGTCAATGCAAAAATCTGGTTTAGAGTTCGGCCCTTCGAAAGATGCGCCAGCAACCAACTGAGATCGCCACGGCGATTCCAAAATGCAGTGCGATTCCAAGGACGGACGGCGTATAGGTAAGGGGCGATAGTAGAGCAGCCAGGGGGAGATAAGCATGTTGGATTCCTAGAGACAGTTACCGCGGTTAAATTTCGAAGCGAGCGGAAAGACGCTCGGCGAGGTAGAGCAGCGCCACCAGGCACGCGAGAGGTACAAGTGCGTAAGTGTAACGCTGTGGCAGGGCTTGTGCTGGAAACAGGAAGAGAACCTTCCCGGTGAACGTTGTAAGAAGAAAACGGGAGACCTGAACGAACTGCGAACCGAACGTCACTCCGAGGAAAACGGGAAGAAACTTCAACTTGCCGGTCATCGACCAACGGAGAGGTAGAAACGCTAGAAAGACAAAAATGCTAAATATAACCGCGGTGGCGAAGAAGCGTGTCGTCACCACTCCGCCGCCGCGCTTGCAATAAGGCGCGGACGAATTCATCGGATGGTTCTATGAGGTTGCCGACTCCGGCTTCACCGAGAGTGAACGCATCGCGCGCGTGGCTGAGCCAGACGTCATGGCGACGAACAATCTGCCTGCGGCATCATCGCTGTGCTGCTCGGCCGGCCCGGCGGTGCATCGTGGATTGATACGGGAAGCACAGGCCCGCGCGGACCAGTAGCGATTGACGCCTAGACCGCGCGGGCGCGCGCGACAGATGGATTTGTGTCCGGCCTTGTGAATGGCGCGGACAAACTTCAGGGCTATGTTTATGTTCCTGGCATCGCGCTAACGATTCCGACGGACTCGCTTGCGCGACAGCTTCGGTTTCGCCCAACGACATCGCGCGAGCCTTCTACGGACTGACAAGCATCAAGCCGTCGGCTTACTGCCCCGGCAAAAAATGACAGACCCAAGCGTTTACTGACTCGGAGGTGCTCCGCCGTTGCCACCCATGTGTTCCCGGCGCTCCTGCATCTGTTTCTCGATCATCTGGCCGTATTGCGCTTTCTGAGCGTCGGTGAGCACCGCCTTGACGCGCGCCACGGAATCCTGCCGGATGCTCATCATCTTCGACCGTCGATCGTCTTGTGACATTGTCGTGTCGCTCCGCAGCGCCATCATCTGTTTCTGCGAATCGGCCAGAATAGGACGAATCTGGCTCACCTGGTCGTCAGTCAAATTCAACTGCTGACGCATCTGCGTGATTTGCCGTTCCGCGCCCATTTGGCCGCCGCGCCGTCCGGCCGGCGGTGCCTGCTGATCCTGTGCCTGAGCGACGCTCAAGGTGAGTCCCAACCCGAGAACTGCCGCGGTGGAGAACTGAATGAAATGTTTGTACATGAATACCTCTACCAGCAATGACCAGTCCGCCAGCCTGGGAGTTACCACACCCCGTTAAAGTTCTTCCGCAAAATAGTACGGTAACCATCATTTGAGAAATCTATTTTCTTTGCTTTCAACGAGATAGCAAAAACTTTGCCTCCGCGCGCAATTTCGGCTTGATAAACCTAAGTCAGGAGAGGCTGGTTTGGCGGCCAGCCTCCATTCGGTACACGCCTCTGGGGAGAGGCGTTGCATCGACAGCGTCGCGGGGTTGTGGTGGCCCCGCGACGCACTTTTTCAAGCCGGTTGATCAACCCGGTTTATCAACAGGGATCCGATTCCAGCTCGATCCCGTCTCCAGCCCGCACAATTCCCTCAGACAGAACCCGCGCATACATCCCGGAGTGGCCCCAAACGGGAGATTCCGGATTGCCCGCTTTCACCTGCGCATCGTAAATCCTCTTCCCAATCGTGTCACCGTAAACCTTGATGGTGCTGCATGGGGTCCGCACCTTCGTCAGTTCCACCCGCGCGGAGCCGGCCCTCCAGATCTGACCGGACCGCCAACTCCGCGGGTCCACGTCACGCGTCGTTAGGTTCTCCCCGAGAGCCCCCGGGAAAACCGGGAACCCCTGCTTCCTCAAATTCTCCAGTACTTCTTCCGCGATCAGTAGTACCGACTGCAGGGGTCCGCCGTGAAACTCCGGGTGCGCCCAGGAATCTCCTTCGATTCCCGTGACTTGGACGCGCCCCACTTCGATGGCGCGCTTCGGCACGCCTCCCCGCGAAACACTAATCTGTACAATTCTCCCGCCGCCCATCCCCTTAGAATCCCCCATCCTCGTCCTGTTTTAGCGATAATCTTTCAAGCTACTTTGAAAATCGACATGATTCCACACTCCGCCGTTACCCGCCCGCTGCTGTTTGCAGCACTCGCCCTTGGCCTCGCAGGCACTGGATCTGCCGCGCAGCCTTCGTACTCCATCAGCGTATTCGCGACAGGCGCCGCCGTTTCCGCCTCCACTCCCACGGGGATGACCTACGATGGCACTTACATCTGGACAAGTTACGCGAATACCGCCGCCGTGAATGGATCCAGCGGCTCCAGCACCATCGTCGAGTACGACACCAGCGGAAACGTCCTCAATACTTACGTCGTCGCCGGATATGTCGAGGGGCTTCGTTGGGATTCGTCAAGTGGCGTGGTCTGGGCGATGCAGAACCCTGGTGGCTCTCCCACTGTGACAACCATCAAGCCCGGTTCCGGAATTGTGGCTGGAGCGCCGATCCCCTTTGCTGTGGAAGCCGCCACCCGCGGCTACGCGAACGTGGACTTTTCCGGGTCCGACATCTATCTCAGCTACGCCAACCCTGTTAACCCGACAGATCCCACCATCCAGCAAATCCTCAGCGCGAAGTCTCCGCTAAAGGTCGGAACCATTCTGGAAATGAACGCCACCGGCACCAACATCGCCACCGGCGCCACCAATCAGCCCACTCTTCAAAACGACCCGCATGCCCTCCGCAACACCCCGACCAAGAATCAAATCGTCATGTCCAGCGCCAGTGACGGACAGTTGATCTTCGTCTCGAATGTGGGAAGTGAAACCCAAAGCGTTTCCTTCCTCAATGTCGTGAACGCGATTGGAGCAAACGTTTACGGGTTGAACGATCTGCTCTATAACAACGCCACCAGCGGAACGTTCTTCGTTGCGGATGTCGGAGGCAACGAGATCATTGCCATCACCGCCTCGGGGCTCACCAAGAACACCCTCTACGCGACCATCGCGAGCCTCACCGCGTTCGCGCAAGTGGACCCCACCGATGGCACCGTGCTCCCCATCATCGCCAACCTGGTGAAGCCCACCGGCATGATCTTCGTCGGAAACTAAGCTCGCCCCTAAATATCGTAATAAAGCGAGAACTCATACGGATGCGGCCGCAGGCGTACCGCATCCGCTTCATACTTTCGCTTATACGAAATATAGGTTTCAATCAGCTCGGCCGTGAACACGTCGCCCTTCAGAAGGAAGTCGTGATCCTCCTCCAGGCAAATCAGAGCCTCCTCTAACGAGGCCGGCATGGAAGGCACGTTCTTCATTTCTTCCGGCGTCAGGTCGTAAATATCCTTATCCAGCGGCTCGCGTGGCTCAACCTTGTTGGCCACTCCATCAAGGCCCGCCATCAGCATTGCCGCAAATGCCATGTATGGATTTGACGACGGGTCCGGCGGCCGAAACTCCACGCGTTTGGCTTTCGGGCTCGCCGAATACATCGGAATGCGGCATGCCGCGGAACGGTTCCGCCGCGAGTAAGCCAGGTTCACCGGCGCTTCATATCCCGGCACCAGCCTCTTATAGCTGTTGGTCGTCGGCGCGATGATCGCGGAGAGAGCGCGCGCATGCTTCAACAGTCCCCCGATGTAGTAGAGTGCCATCTGGCTCAGCCCGGCATAGAGATCGCCCGCGAATAAAGGCTGACCCTCCTTCCAGATGCTTTGGTGTGTGTGCATTCCGCTGCCGTTATCTCCAAACAGCGGCTTTGGCATGAAAGTGACCGTCTTGCCGTATTGCGCGGCCACATTCCGCACAATGTACTTGTAAAGCATCATGTTGTCGGCGGATTTCAGCAGCGTATTAAAGCGTTGATCGATTTCGCACTGTCCGCCCGTCGCCACTTCGTGATGGTGGCACTCGATGTGGAGTCCACACTTCACCATCGTCTCCACCATCTCGGCCCGCAGATCCTGGTAATGATCGGTCGGCGGCACCGGAAAATAGCCTTCCTTATAGCGCGGCCGGTAGCCCAGATTGTTGTCCTTGCGTCCGGAGTTCCATCGCCCTTCCTCGGCATCGATAAAGTAAAATCCCGAGTGCGCGTTCTGGTCGAAGCTCACGTTATCGAACACGAAGAACTCGGCTTCCGCGCCGAAATAGGCCGTATCGCCCACCCCCGAGTTCGCTAGAAACAACTCCGCCTTTGCCGCAATCCACCGCGGGTCCCGCTCGTAGTTCTGCTTGGTGATCGGATCCTTCACGTCGCCCAGCATCACCAGCGTCGGGATTTCATAAAAAGGGTCCATCAGCGCCGTCCCAGGGTCGGGAATCAACAGCATGTCGCTTTCATTGATGGCCGCCCACCCGCGAATGCTGGAGCCATCGATGCCGAACCCGTCCGAGAAAGAATCCTCGTTCAATTCGCTGATTGGATACGTGATGTGGTGCTGCAGGCCCGGTATGTCGGTGAACCGCACGTCCACTTGGCGCGCCCCATGCTCCCTGGCAAATAAGAGTACTTCTTTGGCGTTCATCCTGCCTCCGGATTAAAGGTAGAACGATAATGGTCCCATGAGCAAGCTCGATTTAATCGACCATGTCGCCATACCTGTGCGAAATATCGCCGAATCTGTCGAATGGTACACCCGCACGTTTCAATGTGATGTACGCTATCAGGACGAAACATGGGCGCTTCTGGGCTTTGCCAACATCCGCCTCGCGCTGGTAATCCCGGAACAGCACCCGGCTCACATTGGTTTGGTCAGTGATGAGGCAGAGCGGTTCGGCCAGTTGAAAACTCACCGAGACGGAACCCGTTCCTGCTACGTCAACGACCCGGGAGGAAACGCCGTCGAGATTCTGGCCAGCGCGTCCATGCCGGCCGCCTAAGAAGACCATCCATGCTGGAACCGGAAAAGCAGCAGTTCCTGATTCACCATCTCGCCCAAAGCGCGGCCGACTTCGAGACGGCGATTGCAAGCGCCGATCCAGCCCACTGGACCACCCGCCCCGCACCGGACGCGTGGAGCATCGCCGAAATTGCCGAGCACGTCCTCATGATCGACGGAATCGTCGTCCAGCTATGTGCCAAATTTGAGGAGTGGCCGGAAGAGCATTACGACCTGGAGCATTGCGCCCGCAAAGATCAGTTGGTGATCAGAGTAGCGGAGCAGAGAGAAACGAAAATTCAAGCGCCCCCGCAGGTTCTGCCCACTGGAAAATTGAGCAGCGCAGGCGAATTCTATCCAGGCTTCCGGGCGGCTCAGAAGAGCCTGACAGACGCGGCCTCACGGAATCCGGAACTGCTACGCGGTCGGTTTCGCGAACACCCCATACTCAAGAAGTTAGACGGCTACCAATGGCTGCTCGTCTGCTCATGCCACCGCAGACGGCATATGGGTCAGATTGAAGAAGTAAAAAAGACGCTTGCTCGATAGCTGGCGGTTTACTTGACCGCGGTGAGAGACTCGGCCCGCGCTGGTGCGCCGGCGCGTACAGCCTCTCCCACGCGCATTTCTTTCCAGTTGTAATCAAACTCTTTGCCGCAGTCGAGACAAACGACATAAGTACCGTTGCGCTTCGCCCCGGTAAAGTTACTTGCAGTAAGCGCGGTCCGGCGCGACGGTGTCATCGGGAAACTCGTTCTCCGATGGCTGCACCCGAACAGCGAATTCATTAGTTCACCCAGCATAAATCTCCCCTGCCTTCACCTATTCGATCCGGTGCAAGGCGCTTTGGTTTCACAAGTGTTAAGCAGTTTTCGGTCCATCCCGCTCATCCCTCTAGGGGATACGCGAAAATCGTGTCCTGAAGATGGACCGATTCTCGAAAATTTAGGCCCGAATCCGCGCCGCGATGCTCTCCGCGATCTTGAGACCGTGGAACCGTCCGTTCTCGATAAATACTTCATTCGTATGCATCCCGGCCACGATAACGCCCGCCAGATATACCCCATCCCGTTCACTTTCAAGTGTTTCCGGATTTGTGCGCGGACGTAAACTCTCCGGTTCCAGGCGGATCCCGGTGGCCGACAGAAACTCCAGGTCAGGCCGGTAACCCACTAGCGCGAATACGAAATCATTGGGTAGTGACACGAGACCTTGCGGCGTTTCCACGGAAACAGAATCTTTACAAATCTCCGTCACGCGCGAATGAAAGTGGGCTTTGATTTCGCCGTTCTTAATTCGGTTCTCAATGTTGGGTTTGATCCAGTACTTAACGTGGTGATGTATCCCTGGTCCGCGATGTATCAAAGTGACTCGCGCACCCGTCCAGTTGAGCTCCAGCGCGGCGATTGCGGCGGAATTCTTCGCCCCAACCACTATCACATCCTGGTTGTAGTAAGGGTGCGGCTCCTTGTAATAGTGCAGCACCTTCGCAAGATCTTCCCCCGGAACGTTCAACCGGTTGGCGACATCATAGTATCCCGTGGCAAGTACTATCTTTTTCGCGCCATAAACCTGTTGCCGGCCATCCCGGTCCGTCGTCTCTACCTCGAACGCATTGTCCGCGCCGCCGATGCGCTCTACTTTTTCATACTGATGAACATTCAGCCCGAAGTGGTCGGCTACGCGCCGGTAGTATTTGAGCGCTTCTGTCCGATTCGGCTTTTCATTCAAACTCGTCATCGGAATGTCACCGATCTCGAGCAGTTCCGGCGTGGTGAAGAACACCATGTTCGTTGGATAGTGATAAATCGAATTCACTACGCAGCCCTTCTCGATCAGCAGCGCCGAGCAGCCGCGCTTCTTCAGCTCGATCCCGCAAGCCAGGCCGGTGGGTCCAGCGCCCACGACGATCGCGTCGTACATCTAAAGGGCCTTTTCCACGAACTCCCTCGCCGCCTTCAGAGCGCCGTCCAGCGCGGCTGCATTTTTACCGCCGCCCTCGGCGAGGTCCGGACGCCCCCCGCCTTTTCCGCCCACCGCTTGCGCCACCATCGAGACCAGCTTTCCAGCCTGTAATTTCCCTGTAAGATCAGGCGTAACAGCTGCGATGATAGAAACCGAATCGCCATCCGCCGCGCCCAGAATGATCGCGGCGGATTTCCATTTGTTTCGCAGCGCATCCGCCAGTGCCCGCAATTGCACCCGGTCCATCCCATCTACCCGCGCGGCTAGAACATTGGCGCCGTTCACCGGAATCGCATGGCTCTCCAGATCATGAGCCGAAGCCTGCGCCAGCCGGTTCTTGGTCTGCTCCAACTCTCGCGTCAGCGACTTGTTCTCGGTCAGCGTGCGCTCGATCTGCTCCACCAGTTCCGGTTCCGCCACCCTCAGCATCTGGGCCAACCGGCTCACCGCGTCGGACGACCTTTGGAAACGCGCCACGCCCTCTTCACCCGTCACCGCTTCAATGCGCCGCACGCCCGCCGAAATACTTCCCTCCGAAACCACCTTGAACACGCCGATATCGCCCGCCCGCGAGACGTGCGTTCCGCCGCACAGCTCCTTGCTGAAGCCGGGGATACTCACCACGCGAACCTGGTCGCCGTATTTCTCGCCAAACAAAGCCATCGCGCCCGTAGCGAGGGCCTGCTCAATCGGCAGGATATCCGTGGTCACCGGAGTGTTCTCGCGAATCTGTTCATTAACAATCCGCTCGATCTCCTGAACTTCTCCGCGGTCGAGAGCCGCATAATGCGTGAAATCAAAGCGCAGCCGTGGCGGTTCTACAACGCTGCCGGCTTGCTTCACGTGCGGTCCCAGCACCTGGCGCAGCGCCGCGTGCAGCAGATGCGTGGCCGTGTGATTGCGCATCGTGGCGCGACGCTCCTGCGCCTCCACATACGCCTTCAATTCGTCTCCCACCCCGATATGCGCCAGCACGCGAATCTTGTGCGAGGTCAATCCCGGCATCGCCGGGTACACCGACTCCACCTGGGCCACGACACTGCCCTCCGAATTGACCAGCGTTCCGCGATCCCCCACTTGGCCGCCCGTCTCCGCATAAAACGGAGTCTGGTCGAGCACCAGTTCCGCGCTCGCGCCGGCTTCCACGGAATCCACCTGCTTCTGGTCCACCACCAGCGACACAACCTTCGAAACTGCATCAAACTGTACGTAACCCAGAAACTTCGTACGCCCGTTCTTCTCCGCCAGTTCCTGCCACACCGGCGCGCGTGCACCTTTATCGGCGCCCTTCCAACTCGCCCGCGCCCGTTCCCTCTGCCCGCGCATCTCTCGCTCGAAGCCTTCGAGATCAATCGCCAGCCCACGCTCCCTGGCCATCTCCTGCTGCTCATCGAGCGCCAGGCCGAACGTGTCGTAAAGACGGAAAGCCACAGGCCCAGGCAGCACGCCATCCACAACCGATTTCGCTTCGTCCTGGAACACCTTCTCCGCCAGCAGGAAGGTGGTCGCGTAGCGGTGCTCTTCCTCTTTCACCACCCGCGACACCCTGGCCACGCTCTCCATCAGTTCCGGATAAGCCGGCCGCATCAGTTCCGCCACGAAGCCGGTCAACTCATACAGATAGGGCTGCTCACGCCCAATCAGCCTGGCATTGCGCATCGCCCGCCGCATGATCTTGCGCAGCACATAACCGCGCCCTTCGTTTGAGGGAATCACGCCATCATGAATCAGAAACTCCGTCGCGCGCACATGATCCGCATTGATGCGCAGCGCCGTGTCAATCCGGGGATCGGTTCCAAACGCCACTCCAAACATCTCCGCCGCCCGATGAATGATGGGGGCAATCAGATCCGTATCGTAATTCGAAAGCTTGCCCTGCAGCACGGCGGCCACGCGCTCCAAACCCATCCCGGTATCGATCGAAGGGCGCGGCAAGGGCGTCAGCGTGCCCGCCGTATCCCGGTCGAACTGCATGAAGACCAGGTTCCAGATCTCGACAAAGCGGCCGCCGCCATCCAGCGGAAACTCCTCCGCTTCGCGCCCCGCTTCCGCCGCTTCAGGACCCAGGTCATAATGAATTTCCGAGCACGGACCGCACGGTCCGGTCTCGCCCATCTGCCAGAAATTGTCTTTTTCGTCCAGCCGAAAAATGCGGCTCTTGGGAACGCCCGCAATCGATTGCCAGAGCTGCTCGGCATCGTCGTCCTCGCGAAAAACCGTGATGTAGAGCCGATCTTTCTCAAGGCCGTAGACCTTGGTGATCAGCTCCCAGGCGAACTCAATGGCCTGCGCCTTGAAGTAATCGCCAAATGAAAAGTTCCCCAGCATTTCGAAGAACGTGTGATGCCGGCGCGTGTACCCCACGTTTTCGAGGTCATTATGCTTGCCACCGGCGCGCACGCATTTCTGCGACGTAGTGGCACGTGAATAATCGCGCCTCTCCTGCCCCAGAAAGACGTCTTTGAACTGATTCATCCCCGCATTGGTGAACAGCAGCGTAGGGTCATTCGCCGGCACCAGCGAAGAACTGGCCACCACGCGATGGCCGCGCTGCGCGAAGAAGTCTAGAAAAGTCTGGCGGGTCTGATTGCCGGTCACATCTAATTATAGAAGTTACCGGAAATGCGGCATCCGCCGCGTCTGACCGTGCGTGAAAAATCGAAATCGGACAGGCGTTTTCCGTAAATGAACACCTCTCCTCGCCCAGCCTACCAATTATCCCCTTCATAATCATTCACTTACCATTTCAACCTTTGGCCGAACACATGCACCACCTAACCCTCGCAAGCCAATGCTCCCACGTCTCCGAGCACTTCTCATCCTGCTGCCGCTGCTCGCTTTTGGCCAGTCCGGCATCACTATCACGAACCCCAAGGAACCGCCCGTTGTCGGCCCTATCCTGCGTCCGTTCCACCTCGAACGCCGCATCGTCTCGCCCCCGCGGATGGGCAACACCTCGCGCCTCGAATCGCTCGTACGTAGCGGCAATCTCTACTTGTCCGTGCAGGACGTCATCGCTCTTGTTCTCGAAAACAATCTCGACATCGAAATCCAGCGCTACGGCCCTCTTCTGGCTCGCGAAGTGGAACGTCGTTCCCACGCCACCCTATTGCGTGACATCAGTTCGCCCATTCTCGCCGGACCCACCAGCGTCAGCACCGCCGGAGTCAGCCTGAACGCCAGCGGTCTCGGAAGCGGCGCGGGGCTTTCCTCGGGCGGCGGCGTAGTCACTGGTATCGGTCCCACCCCGCCGGACCTCGATCCGAATCTGTATGCGGGCGTTCAGCTCGGCCACCAAACCACACCTATCTCGAACACTACGCTCAACCAAACCGACGCCCTCACCAACGACTATCGCAGTTACTACATCCAATACGGCCAAACCTTCATCACCGGTTCCTACGCCCAGCTCACCTACAGCAGCACGCACAGCTTGATCAACAGCCCCACCCCGTTCCTGAATCCCCAAATCACCGGGTATCTCGATCTGTACTTTACGCAAAGCCTGTTGCAAGGATTCGGGCTCGCCGTCAATAACCGCAATATCAAGGTAGCCAGGAACAATCTCAAAGTAACCGACCTGCAACTGAAGCAGCAGGTGATCACCACCGTCTCCGCCGCGCTCAATCTCTATTGGGATCTGGTTACTTTCGACGACACGCTCCGCATCACCGAACAAGCCGTCGCCACCGCGCAAAAGCTCTACGACGATAACCAGTACGAAGTGAAACTGGGCGCCCTGGCTCCCATCGAAGTGATGCGCGCAGCCGCCGCGGTTTCAGCCGCCAAGGAGAATCTGCTGATCGCGCAAACCAACGTAGCCCAGCAGGAGACAGTTCTGAAAAATGCCCTCAGCCGCACCGGCGCCGATAACGCCTGGCTTGATGAAGTGCACATCGTTCCACTGGATCACATCGACATTCCCAAGGCCGAAGCCTTGAAACCGACGCCAGAGTTGATTCAGGAAGCTGTGACGGAAAGGCCCGAAGTCGCCCAGAACCAGATCAATCTGATGAGCAAGGAACTCTTGCTAAAAGGGGACAAGAACGGCTTACTGCCCAGCCTTTCCGCCTTCGCCGAACTCACCAACAATGGCTTGGCTGGCCCCATCAACCCGCTTTACAACGGCGCGAGCGGTGAGCCCGATCCTTACTATGTCGGCGGCTACAGCAACCTTCTGGCCCAGATCTTCCGGCGGAACTTTCCCAACTACGCCGCCGGCATCTCGCTGAGTATTGCGTTCCGCAATCGCGCCGCCCAGGCGGATTATGCGATTGATGCGCTACAGGTTCGCCAACTGGAGCTGCAATTCAAACGAATCGTGAATCAGGTGAGCGTCGAAGTAAAGAATAATCTCATCGGGCTGCAACAGGCCCGCGCCCGCTACGAGACCGCCGTCAACACGCGTAAGCTGGCGGAACAGAACCTGCAAGCCGAGCAAAACCGGTTTAAGTTTGGCGCCGTCACCGACGCCACCCTCGTCATCCAGGCCCAGAACGAGCTGGCGGCGGATCAGACCGCCGAACTGCAATCGATGGCGAATTACACCCACGCCAAAATCGCCTTCGATCAAGCGGTCGGACAGACCCTCGAAGTGAACCACATCTCGATGGTGGAGGCCGCCTCAGGCCGCGTCGCCCGGCAGTCCGTGTTGTCGGAGGACAAGAAATGAGACTCGCAGCTGCGTTGTTTCTCATCCCTGCGCTCTGCCTCTCCCAGACCGAAGCCCCTATCGCTATCGAACCGCGTGGCCCGAAACTCCTGCGCGATTACGAAGCTCCCATCGTTCCGCCCATCCGCGAAAGAAACGGCGCGCATATCAAGACTCTCATCCGCGCCGGCAAGATCTATCTCACTCTCCCGGAAGCCATCGCGCTCGCCATCCAAAATAACCTCGATCTCGAAGTGGCGCGGTACGATCCTCTCATCGCCGATTCCACGTTGGAGCGCCAACAGGCAGGCGGCCCCATTCGCGGCGTCCCCAGCGGCAGCGCGCAGATCGCCTCGGTCGATAATGGCCTCGGCGCGGCGGGTAGTATCCAGGCCTCGGGTCTCACCAACGGAGGCGGCGGCAGCAGCAATGGCGGAAGCGCCAACACCACGATCCAGCAGGTGGGACAGATCACCCCAAACCTCGACCCCACCCTGCAAACCACCACTTCCTTCTCGCACCAGACGCTCCCGTTCGCCAATAGCATCGGCGTCGGTACCGACAGCCTGATTCAGACGAAACACACCTACAGCACCGTCTTCACCCAAGGCCTGATCACCGGTGGAACTTTTCAAATCACGGACTACGAGCAGTATCTGAACGAAAACTCGCCCGCCGACGCCAATAACCCCGCCGTTGGCCCCTACGTCTCCCTGTACCTTCGGCATCAGCTTCTGCAAGGTTTCGGCATCAAACTGAACGACCGCTTTATTCGCATCGCCCGCTTGAACGTGCAAGGCGCACGCGAGACTTTTCGGTCGCAGGTGGCGGACCTGGTGACCAACGTCATCAATCTCTATTGGGACTTGGTGAGCGCCAGTGACGAATTGAAAACCAGGCAAGAGGCGCTGGACAACGCCCGGAAATTCTATGCGGATACCAAATTCCAGGTGGATCTCGGCGTTCTGCCCAAGGTTGAGTTGCCCCGTTCGGAATCCGAAGTTGCCGGTCGCACGCAAGATCTGTTGATCGCGCAGACCAATGTGCAGCAGCAGGAGATCCGCCTGAAGGATGCACTGAGCCGAAACCAAGATCCCGCGCTCGATGCTGCGGCCATTGTTCCGCTCGACCGCATCGAAGTCCCTCAAAACGATGACCTGCCGCCCTTGCGCCAACTGGTCGCCACAGCCATGGCCAAGCGGCCGGACGTGGCCGTTGCGAAAATTCGCGATAAGACGCAGGAACTGAATGCTCTGGGAACCGAGAATCCGTTACTGCCCAGCTTGGCCGTCACCGTCCAAGCGCAGGACCGGGGACTGGCCGGCGCCTATCAGCCCTCTTCGGGGTCGGCGTACGTCCCTTATTTTTCGGGCGGCTATGGCACGGCGCTCGCCCAGATTTTCCGCCGCGATTTTCCAAGCGAATCGGCATCGTTGGCCCTGGCCATTCCTTTTGGAAATCGTGCCGCCCAGGCCGATTATGGGATCGACCAGTTGCAATTGCGCCAGTCCGCGGTGAGTGGACTCAGAGATTCGAATGCCATCGTGGTGGCCATTTCAAATCAGTTGATCGGGCTGCGCCAGGCCCGCGCCAAGTATTCCGCCGCGGTGAACACACGCGAACTGGAGCAGCAGCTGCTGAAATCCGAACAGCAGAAATTCACGTTTGGAAAATCGTCCATCAGTAACGTCATCGGCGTGCAGCGCGCGCTCGTCGGTGCACAAACCTCCGAGATCGACGCCCAGGCCGCGTATGCTCACGCCCGCGTTTCGCTCGACCAGGTGACCGGCACCACGCTCGAAATCAACCACGTCTCTTTGGACGAAGCACGAAACGCCGCTCCCTAGCGCCGCAGTGGTGCCAAACTGAGGACAGTCGGAACGTAAACCCGCACAATGATGCATCGCAGAGACATGCTCCGTCTTCTCGCCACGGCAATTCCAGCCGCCGGCGCAGCCGTCGCCGAACCCGATTTCACTCTCCGCATCGCCCCAGTTACTGTCGAACTCGCCCCCAAACGCGTGGTGAAAACTACCGGCTACAACGGATCGTCGCCCGGCCCGCTGCTACGAATGCGCGAGGGCCAGATGGTCGCCATCGATGTCATCAATGAAACCGGCTCCCCGAATCTGGTGCACTGGCACGGCCTGCATATTCCCTCACAGGTAGACGGGTCGATGGAGGAAGAGACGCCCATGGTGCCCGCGCACGGAAAGCGGCGCTACAGCTTCAATGCCACTCCCGCCGGAACTCGCTGGTACCACACCCACACCAATGCCGGCCGTGATTTGAAGCGGGCCACCTATACCGGCGAATTCGGATTCCTATTCATTGAACCTGCGCAGAACGCAGCCCAATACGACCAGGAAATCTTTCTCGCGCTCAAAGAGTGGGACCCTTACCTCACGACCGCTGGAGAAGACGAAGGGCTCGACGTCGGCTACAAATATTTCTCCATCAACGATCGCGCCCTCGGCCACGGAGAGCCCGTACGCGTCAAGCCAGGCCAGCGCGTCCTGTTCCGCATCCTCAACGCCAGCGCCACCATGCATCGCCGCATCGGTTGCGCCGGTCACCAGTTCCGGGTCGTCGCCCTCGACGGCAATCCGGTTCCACATCCGGCGGCCACCGACGCACTCGAGCTCGGGCCCGCCGAACGGGTTGACGCCATCGTGGAGATGTCGCGCCCCGGCGTCTGGGTCCTCGGTGATTCAAACGATCATGATCGCGAAGCCGGCATGGGGATCGTCATCGAATACTCCGGGCAAACCGGCGCGCCGCGTTGGATCGCGCCCACCGATCCCTGGGACTACACGGCGTTCGGCAATTCCTCCACGTCCGCGGGCCAGGCCCAGGGCATCCCGGCGGCCATCCCGCTTGTCATTCCGCTTGTTATCGAGAAAAAATTTGCCGGCACCCGCTGGATGGATAAGTGGACCATCAACGGCAAGGAATTTCCCAAGACCGATACCATTAAAGTCCAGCCGAATCGCCACTATCGCCTGGTCTTCGATAACCGCAGCGACGAGGCGCATCCATTGCACCTGCACCGGCATAGCTTTGAACTCACGAAAATCGCGGGGAAAGCCACATCGGGCGTCAGGAAGGATGTCGTCGTGGTTCAGCCGAAGTCCGTCATCGAGGCCGATTTCACCGCCAACAATCCGGGCCCGACGCTTTTTCATTGCCACCAGCAGATGCATATGGACTACGGTTTCATGAACTTAATCGACTACGACAAATCTTAACTTGACGCCGCTTAACACCGTTAAGTAAACTTAACAGTGTTAACTGTGAACGCCTTCCAAAAACGCCAGCGCGACAAAGATACTCTCCGCCAGCAGATTATGGATGCGGCGCGCGATTTGTTCGTCGAACAAGGCTATGAGAATGTCTCGATGCGTAAAATCGCCGATCGCATCGATTACTCGCCCACCGCGATCTACCTTCATTTCAAAGACAAATCGGAGCTGTTAAAGAGCATCTGCACGGCCACGTTCACGGGCCTCGCATCGGCCCTCGAAGGCATCAGCGCGAAGCTTCACAGCGGAAAGCACGATCCCGTTGAGCTTCTGAAAAAAGGCCTGCACATCTATGTCGAATTCGGGCTGGCCCATCCCAATCATTACCAGCTCACCTTTTTGAGCCACAACGACGACCTGCGCCACGAAGACCCCATCTGCATCCAGGCCTTCGCCTATTTAATGGAAGGCGTCGATGCCTGCATCGCAGCCGGCCGTTTCAGCTCGAACCACGCGCAGGAAATCAGCCAGGCATTGTGGTCGGCCGTTCACGGCGTCACATCGCTCCTCATCCAGCACAGCGCGTTTCCTTTTGTCGCGCGGAAGAGGCTGGTCAGCCGCGTGATCGATTCCATGGTGCGGGGATTGGAAGCATAAATGGCGTCCATCGCGATCCGCAACCTCTTCCACGACAAAGTCCGCCTGGTCGTAACAATTACCGGCATTGTGTTCGCCGTCGTTCTCATCTGTATACAGGTCGGTCTCTACATTGGCTTTCGAACCACCATCTCAGACGTCATTCTGCACTCGCGGGCCGATCTTTGGATCATGACCTCCGGCGTTCGCTACATCGAGGAAGGCGTCGCCTTCCCGGATCGCAAAATCTATGACGTGCGCGCCACTCCAGGTGTCGCCGATGCGCAGAACATCATCATCCAGTTCGGCGACTGGACCCGTCCCAACGGCTCGCAGGAAGGCACCGAGCTCATCGGATTGAACCCCGATAGCGATCTCGCCGCGCCTTGGAATCTGGTGGCCGGCTCCGCGCAGGACCTCAAACGCGCCGATGCCGTGATCGTCGATAAATACTACGCCGAAAAACTCGGCGTCGATCACCTTGGCCAGATCTTTGAAATCCGTGGACACCGTGCGCGCGTCGTCGGGTTCACGAACGGTATCCGCACCTTCACCACCGCGGCAACCGTCTTCACTTCGTTCCGGAACGCACTCATTTATCAACAGATTCCGGACGATCGGACGTTATTCATCTTAGTGAAGGCCAAACCCGGAACGGATATTGAAACTCTGCGAAGCGCCCTGCAATCCCGCTTGAAAGACGTTGAAGTCCTCACCACCAAACAGTTCAGCGATCGCACGGTCTACTACTGGATGTTCTCCACCGGGGCGGGTGTAACAGTGATCATCGCCGCCGTGCTGGGCCTCATCGTCGGAATCGTTGTCGTCACGCAAACCATCTACGCAGCCACCATCGATCATCTCCGGGAGTTCGGAACACTAAAGGCCATTGGCGCTTCTAACTTCTATATCTATAAGATTATTCTGAAGCAAGCCACCATCAGCGCGGTCATCGGTTATGCCATTGGAATTGTAGTCGCCTTCATCGCAGTCCGCCTCGCCGGTGAGAGCGCGCCCATCAGCTTGCCTTTACCCCTGGCGATCGGTATGTTCTTCCTGACTCTGTTCATGTGCTGCCTGGCGGCTCTTGTCTCCATTAACAAGGTCACCCGGATTGACCCCGCCATGGTCTTCAAAAACTGAACCATGCCCGAACCCATCGTTCAAGTCCGCGGCCTCACCAAGACCTACGAAAGTGGCGCCGCCGCCGCGCGCGCTCTCGACGGAGTTAACCTCGATGTCCACGCCGGCGAAGTGATGCTCCTGATGGGTCCGTCCGGAAGCGGCAAGACGACGCTTATCTCCATCATGGGCTGCATTCTCCGCGCCAGTTCCGGTAGTGTACGCATCAAGGGCCGTGAAATCACCGGCCTCAAGGAAAAACAGTTGCCCCGGATCAGGTTGGACAACATCGGATTCGTCTTCCAGGGCTTCAATCTTTTTCCAACCTTGACATCCTCTGAAAACGTGGAGATCGGTCTCGACCTAAAAGGTGTCCGTGTCCGCCAGAGAAAGCAGCGAGCCCGTGCATTGCTCGATTCGGTCGGCCTCTCCGATAAGTACGATGCTTTTCCAGCCGACCTCAGCGGTGGCCAGAAGCAGCGCGTGGCCATCGCCCGCGCGCTGGCCGGCGACCCCGGTATCATTCTGGCCGACGAACCCACCGCCGCGCTCGACTCCGTGACTGGCCGCACGGTCATGGACATGATGCGCAAGCTTGCCAAGGATCGTGGCCGCGCTGTAGTCGTCGTTTCGCACGATGGTCGCGTGATGGAGTATGCCGATCGCGTGGTCCACATCGAAGATGGAAAGATTTTGAACGGAGGTACTCATTGAATACCCGTCTCTGTATGTTAGCGAGCGCGGCGCTTCTTGCTGCGTGTGGGTCCAACCAGAATACGCCAAAAGCAAGTGATGGCCCGGCTAAGTCGGCGCTCAGGACTCCGGAAGACACGGTCGCCGCGGCCGGCCGCATCGAACCTTTATCGGAAGAGATCAAGGTTGGCTCCGAGATCCCGGGCCGCTTATTGGAAGTGCGCGTCGAAGAAGGTTCCCGCATCAAACGCGGCCAAATCATCGCCGTGCTCGATAACAGCGACTATCAGGCTCGTGTCGCGGAAGCGCGCGCGGAACTCCATCTGCGTCAGGCCGAGCTCGAGCGCCTGAACAATGGCTCGCGCACGCAAGAGCGCCAGGAAGCTCTCGCCGCCACGCGCGAAGCGCAGGCTGTCGTCACCAATGCCCTCGCTGAGAAGGGCCGACGCGACCGCCTTCTCAAAAGCGGCGATATCTCGCGCGCCGATGACGAGCAGGCGGACCGCGAATATCAGGTCGCCATCGCCCGGAGTGACGAGGCCAAACAGCGCTATTCCCTGGTGGATGCCGGCCCCCGCAGCGACGAGGAAGCGCGAGCGAAGGCCGCCATCGAACTGGCCAACGCCCAGTTGGCGGAAGCGGAAGCACGTTTGTCGAAGACCGTCATCCGCTCGCCCATCAGCGGGATCGTGCTCCGCAAGAACCGCCGCGCAGGCGAGAACGTTGCCGAGGGCCCTGACGCGCCCATCGTCACCGTGGCTGATGACTCCGCCATTCGCGTCCGCGTGGATGTGGACGAATCCGATGTCGGCCGCGTCCACGAGGGCCAGCGCGCCTATGTCACGGCGGATACTTACGGCGACCGTAAGTTCTGGGGCCATGTCGTTCGCGTCGGAAAAGTGCTGGGGCCAAAGAATGTCTATAGTGACGCGCCCACCGAACACGTCGATACTAAAATCCTCGAAACACTGGTTGAGTTGGACGGTCACCCCAACCTACCCGATGGCTTGCGCGTCGATTCTTACATCTTTACAAAGGACGCGCCCAAATGACGGCGTCGCTCTTAGTCCTGGCCGTGCTTACTGCTCAGGCGCAGACGCAGATGCGGACCGACGACACGCCGGCCCACGCCGGCAACACGTCTTCGCGCGAACTCACTCTCAGCGAAGCCATCGAACTCGCCGTCCACGCCAACCTCGAAGTCGAAATTTCCCGCCTGGATGAAGCCTCGGCCGGCGCCTCCTTGAAAGCCGCCCGCGGCTACACCGACCTCAATTTCAAATTCCAACCGGACTACGCCTCGAAGAGCACGCCCGCTCCCTCATTACTCGAAGCCGCCAACGGCAAGCTCGACGAACATGATGAAACGGGCAACTTCTATCTGCATGAACAGACACCCTGGAACGGCGCTGCGCTGGATCTCGCGTTTGAAAACTCGCGGATCTCTTCGGAAAATCCATTCCTGGGAATCAACCCGTTCTATACTTCGCAGCTTGCCTTCACCTATACGCAGCCCCTCTGGCGCAACCGGGAGTTTGATGCGAACCGCTCCACCATCCTGGTCCGCGCCAGGCAAGCCGATTTATCGCGTACCGATCTTGAACTGCGGCTCATGGACGTAGTCGATCGCGTACAGCAGACCTACTGGGATCTCAGTGCCGCCCGCCAGAACGAAAAGGTAGCCGGCGAATCGGTTGACCTCGCGCAGGCTCAACTAGTACGCGACCAGAACCGGATCAACGCGGGCTCATTGGCCCAAGCCGAGTTAGCTGCGGCGCAGGCGGAACTCGCACGGCGCAGAGACATCTGGTACGCTTCCGCCAGCATCGTCACTGAGCAGGAGAATCTGTTGAAACAGCTCCTTGCCGGTTCACGCGATGCGCCACTCTGGCAGCAGGAACTGGTCCCCACCGATCAGCAGGCCATCTCCACCGCGGAAGCCGAGCCCATCCCCGATCTTGTCAATCAAGCCCTGAAGCGGCGCCCGGAACTGAAATCCATTGCGATTCGCCAGCAGATTACGGGCATCGAAAAGCGGCAGAACGAAAACCTGGTCAAGCCGCAGGTGAACCTGGTCGGCAACTACTCGCTGGCCGGGTTAGGCGGCAAACTGAACACCGCGCCCGATCCCATCACGCAATCCACCCAACCGCTTATCAATCAACTCAACGCCATCCTCGGCCCGCTCGGAGAGCCTTCCGTCACGGCCCCGACGCTCGGCCAGTTGCCTGGCGCCGTAATCGGCGGCTATGGAACGGACTTAGCCACTCTTTTCTCCGGCCGCTACCAAACCGTGCAGGCTGGTTTGCAGGTGGATCTTACGTTCCGGAACCGCGCCGCGAAAGCCGCCATCGAAGAGAGCGTGATTGCCGAGCATCGCGAAAAACTCGAGCAGGCTCGCGAAGAGCAGTCCATCCAGAGCGAGATTCGCGATGCCATCGAAGCCCTCGCCATCGCCCGCCAGCGCCGCGCCGCCGCCGAATCGGGAGAACGCGCCGCCCGCGAAAAGCTGGAGAGTGAAACGCGTCTTTTTGAAACCGGAGAAAGCACCAACTTCCTCACCCTCACACGGCAGAACGAATATTTCGAAGCGCGCCGCCGTCTCCTTATCGCCACTCTGGAATGGAATAAAGCCGTGTGCCGCCTGCAACGATCGACAGGAACCACGCTGACCGAGAATCATGTGGCGTTGCAGTAGTTTCCGGTAACCTCGCGTGGTCCCCTGACGCGCCTAGAATACTTTGAAGTTCTTGCGCCCGAGCCGGCGCTTGCCCAACTCTCCAAAGCGGGCCTTTGCGCGTGACTTTAAGAGCCGGAATTGCGTCTCGGAGAGCTTCATCTCGGAACAGATCTGCTCCTGCGTCTGTTCCTGCAGATAAAACCGCGTCAGAATCTCGCGATCGCGGCGAGAGATTCCCTTCAATACAGAAACCGCGAGTTGCTCTTCTTCACTCGTCATGGCAGCGGCCTCCGGGCTCAGGTGCGAATCCGGCAGCGGAGCGCCTACGTCCAGATCCACCTGCTGCTTGCGCTGCTGAACGGCAATATCGATATGCCCCGCAATCTGACGCCGCACAATGGTGCGCGCAAATCCCATCAGCCGGTCCGGGTCGCGTAGTTCCCCCCGTCTGATGGCCTGAATCACGATCAGAAAGCAGTCGTGAACTTTATCGTCCAAGTCCTGCGGCCCCAGTTGGCGGCAGAGATAGTAACGCATGCCCTTGGAGAAGATCCGATAGAGCTCCTCGAGCGCGGAAGACTCATCGCGCTGGATTCGATCAACCAGATCCACCCAATTCGGGTGGTCGGGGGTGCCTCCGGACTGTGTCAAAGATTGTTCGAGCACGTCAGCAAGTGAGGACATTATGTCAGGTAGTGTGAAAATCTGAGAAAAATCACACCTTTCCTACAAGGAAATAGCTCGCCCAGTATGCGGGTCTACTCCTGTACGAGTCGGAGTGAATCATTTCGATCTGCGCTGCGCGCAAAGCATCGGCCGCGCCGCTTGAGGGATGCTCCTTCAAATGCCGGTAAAAGCTAGCAAAGAAAGGACCGCTGTCGTCGAGTACCGGCCACCGCGTGGCAAGGACTTCGGATGCGCCAGCGCCGAGCCAGGCGCGCGTCAGGCCCATGAGTCCGCTGGCTGCCAGCGCGGAGGCATCGCCGGATGAGCACCCGCTCATCACCACTAGACCCAGGTTGACGGGTCGAAGAAGGATGTCGCGCATGTCGAGGAAACCGGGCTGCCCGGAGCGATCAATGCCCAAAACAATGAGGCCAGCGCGCGAATTGCTCGCCGTCGTGCCGCCTCCAGGTGAGGAGAGTTGAGGCGCGGGAATCACGTGAGTCGCCAGATGAAGGATGCCGGTTGAGGAGTTCAGATCTTGCGTAAGCTGCTCGCGTGTGGCATTCTCGCCCGTCAGTACGGCTCCCGAACCCCAGATCGAAAGGGCTGTGCGCACTTCATCCCCGCTGCCGGAGAGCCGTGCCAGGCGCAATGGAGTGTCTTGGGGCGAACGTCGAAACCAACCGCCCGACCAACGCGAATCGGCGCGGTTATAGATCGCGTCGCCCAAACCCAACATCCGGCCACTGATGCCATCCGCCGACCCAGCCGCCTCCAGAAGGCGAACGGACGGCGCCAGAAGAATCGCGTGCTGTTCGGTGAGGTATGCCCCGTTCAAGCGGAGCGCGGCGATGGGCAGACCGAATAATTCCTGATCAAGAGCGACGATCCACCGCCGCCGCACTCGGACCTCCGTCGGGATCTGATCGAATAGCTGACCCGAGAGCGATTCGGACTGGGCGACGACACCCTGGTTGGCGCGAATCGACTCTGTCAACCGCGTTGCGGACGCGGCCAGAGCGGATTTGGACGGCAACTGGTACACGTCGAAGCGGCCGCCCGTAATGGTCCAGAGCCAGGAAGACCGGGGCCCGAGGTGGAACGTCAATATGGCCGTGTCCGGATCCAGCGCACGCCGCGCTGTGGCGAGAGCCGTTGAGCCGCCCGTTTCCTTTTCCGACCCGGCCTGCACCTCGTCGTTGTGAAGAGACGCGCGCAGCCTGCGGACCCTCCGCTGGGTGTCTTCATCGGACCGCGATAACAAATCGCGCTCGGCGGATTGCAGGCTGGCGAGCAAGCCTGCGTAATCGGCCGGCAAGCGGGAACGCCATCCGTGCGGCTGAGGGACGAGAGCGCGCAGGCTGGCGGCGCGGTTTTCCTCCGCGGCTTCGAAGATCTCCGCCTTCAGTGCGGGGTCGTGGTTCTGCAGATAGAGCCGGTTCCCCGCATCGATAAAAAGAGAGTAGAGTTCGGCCAAGCCCGATTCGAAGGTTACGCGATCGTCATCGGTGGGGACCACATCGAGGCGGCGAGCCAGTTCCAATGCGGAGCGCAAGTCGGGAAGCGCCTTCGCGAGATCGCCCTGTTGAACGTGCAGCCATCCCCGCCAGAAGAGAAAGAACCATAGGGGCGCGCCGCTGTGCGGGTCGGCCATCAGGCTGACCGAACGCCCCATCAAGACATCCGCCGTGTGAAGGTCGCCCAGCCCTGCGTAAATGCGGGCCAGGTCCCGATAGGTTTCGTCCAGCCCCGGCAGGTGATGGAGCTCCCGCAGCCGAAACGCTTCCGTCATCACGGGCAGAGCCCTTCGCAACAGCCGGGATTGCTCCGCGGGCTCGGTATCTCGCGACGCCTCCAGGTAGCCGGAGCCGAGGTAGTACCAGCCCGTCGCGGCGGAAGCCAGGTCGCCATGATCCAGCGCGTAAAGGATAGCCTCCGAGAACAGGGATTCAGCGTGCGGAAAATCCTTATTGAGGGCGTAGATGAAAGCACGGGACATAATCGGGCGTGTGTTGTAATCGTGTGCGGACTTTTCCGCCATCAGCGCCTGGTCCGAAAAATTCCCCGCCGCCTCCAGGTTATTCATTTCCAGGTAAACCCAGGAGATATTACTGTCAATGGCATACAAATCACGATAATCGTGATACATCATTGCTAAATCGCGGGCGGGAAGAAATGTTCTCAACGCCGACAAATAGTTCGATGAGCCCAGTTGCGCGGACCCGGAATAGCGGAGAACCTGGATTTCCAGATCCGGCCGTCCGAACTTTCGGGCGGCTTCGAGAAGGCTGGGAGACACCTGTTCCGCAGCGAGAAACCGGCGTTCGCGGACGCTGTCCCGGAGTGCATTGAGGTCGCTACGGAAGCTGGCAAATGATTGATTTGAATAGGATAAGTTTTGGCTTACGCTCCGGCCGGATTGTACCGTAGCGAGTAAAGTCACTGCCGCAAGACCGGAACTGCAAAAGTTGAGGGATGCAAGAGGCATAAAACAGGAGCCACTCTCTTTAGTGATATTTCGTACAGTTTACCACCAAAGAGAGATGGCCGGATCGGCTTTTTTCATTTGACTAGAATTGTAGTTGAATTTTGGAGCACGCGCGCCTGGAACGCGACGAATTACGGATTAAATTACCAGGGCCAGCTGAAGAGATGGAAAATCGCTGTGATGATCGGATCGTGTCCCATTGTCTGATTCCTTTCCAGTTTCGGCCTGGTTTATGTCCACGGCCTTCCTGACTCGAAGCTATCGTCAGAAACTCGGCCCGAGGCCATAATTAACCCGTAAGTTATTCAAAGGAATAGGAAAAGATCTCCATTTTCATGGGCACCGGCCCCGGATGAAGCGCGGAAACGGGCCAATGCGGTAGGATGCGGACGTGCCCGCATATGCCATTCCCGACAACGTTTTGGATCTGATCGGCAATACACCGCTGGTTGAGTTGACAGGCTTCGACACGGGCGTTTGCCGCCTGTTTCTGAAGCTGGAGAACGAAAACCCGGGCGGTTCCATTAAGGACCGCATGTCGGTGAGCATGATTCGGGCGGCCGAGGAGTCAGGCGTGTTGAAGCCCGGCGGCACGATTGTGGAGGCGACGGCCGGGAACACAGGACTGGGCCTGGCTCTGGTTGCTGCGGCCAAAGGCTACAAGCTGATCCTGGTTCTGCCCGATAAAATGTCGGCGGAAAAGATCGCGCATTTACGCGCCTTTGGGTGTGACATCCGGCTGACCCGGTCGGACGTTGGCTCCGATCATCCGGAGCACTACATGAATATGGCGGCGCGGATCGCGGCGGAAGGCCACGACATCTACAACGTCAACCAATTCAAGAACGAAGCCAATCCGCTGGCGCATGAGCTGACCACGGGGCCGGAGATCTGGGAGCAGATGGGGCACGACGTGGACGCGGTGGTGTGCGGCGTGGGCTCCGGCGGGACCATCACGGGGCTGAGCCGCTTCTTTGCGCGGGTGAGTCCACATACGGAGATGGTTCTAGCCGATCCGCAGGGGTCCGCGCTGGCGGGCTATGTGAAGGACGGGATGCCGGGTAAGCAGGGGCCATACGCGGTGGAGGGGATCGGGCAGAGCTCGATTCCGGCGATTGCCGATTTTTCGAGGGTGCGGTACGCGTACTCCATCCCGGATGCGGAGAGCTTCGAAACGGCGCGCGATCTGCTGCGTCGCTTTGGCATGCTTGGCGGCTCGTCATCCGGTTGCCTGGTGGCGGCGGCGCTGCGCTATTGCCGGGAGCAGAAGACGCCGCAGCGCGTGGTGACGTTCATTTGCGATACGGGCAATAAGTATCTCTCGAAGATGTACAACGACTACTGGATGATGGATCAGGGCTACGTGGAACGGCCGCGAACGGGTGACCTGCGGGAACTGCTGACGCGGCGCTATGAAGAGGGCGCGCTGATCACGGTTACGCCGGACGATCCTCTGCTGACAGCGTTCCAGCGCATGCGCGTGGCGGATGTGTCGCAGGTTCCGGTGATTGAGGCGGGGCAGCCGGTGGGCATTCTGGATGAATCCGACGTGTTGCTGGCGGTACAGGAGGACGAGTCGCGGTTTCGGCATCCAGTTCGCTCGGCGATGACTTCGAAGTTGGAGACCGTGCCGGTGTCGGCGACTTTGGAAACCGTGCTGGGTGTGCTGGACATGGGATTGGTGGCGCTCGTGATGGATGGCGGGAAGTTTTTGGGATTGATTACGAGATCGGATTTACTGGCGCATTTGCGGAGGCGGCTGAAATAGGAGGACGGAAAATGAAAATCCCCGACATAAGAGGACTGTTCCCTGGGCCTGAGGACTCGATTACTCCGACGCGTACCTTCCCGACTTCATGGGTGGGCGGCAGGGCATTGGGGAAATGCGGCAGCGCCACGTCGAGGTGCTGAAGTCTGCGCCATGCGATTTAGCGGTCACGGAATTGCGCCCGCTGGGACACGAGGCCGTAACTTCAGTCGATGCAGGAAAAGCAAATCGCGCCGTGCCTGATCCTGCAGTCCTGGCCTTTGCGCCCGGAAGCACGAGTCTTGTTGACGAACAATCGCCGACATTTCCTTCGGCTCCATCGGCACCGAACCGAGGACCGCGCTGGCTCAGCGAATCAACAGCGCGGTTACGGCTGAGCAAGACATGAGGAACAAGCTGATTCGCGTGAATCGAGTTGGATGAGGCAGGTGTCTTGAGAAAATTGGCGCGGCCCGGCGAAGTCACTACGCCAGCAGCGCGCGCCGCACAGCGCCGGCGGTTATCGCACTTGGCTGGCTCGGTATCCGGATCAGGCGGTGTCGGTCGCGGTGCTTTGTAACTCCGCCGCGGCGAATCCGACAAAACTGGGTCGGGATACGGCGGCCCTATGGACCGGCGCCGCGGCAATCAAACCATCGGCGACGAGCTACGTCGCCGACCCGGCAACGCTGGAAAAACTGGCTGGCATGTATCGAAATCTGCGCGATAACACGGTCACCCGAATCAACTGGCGCGATGGCAAACTTACGACCGATCCCGGCAAAACAGGGCTCGTGCCCGTAGCGCCAGGCAGATTCCTGCTAAGCGCGGATCTGTCGCTAATTGTCGACGGCGGCGCGCCACTTCGCTTGCGGTTCATCTCACAGAATGCGGAAGTACTCTATGAGCGCGTCGAGCCCGTCCAGCCCACCTCAGCCGAACTCGCGACCCTGGCTGGTGAGTACGAGAGCCATGAAACGGGAACCACGCTGAGGCTCGAGCCCGGCAACAAACCCGGCGAGATGACTTATCGGATTGGGACGAATAATCCAGTGACGCTTCGGCCCACTTTCCGTGACGGGTTCGAAACACCCTCCGGCGATTCGATTTATTTTGTCCGAGGAGCGTCTAACAAGGTCGTTGCCCTCAGAGCCGGCGACGATCGCGTCTGGGATTTGCGCTTCACCCGCGTCCACTAGCTGGGACAACCTACGTCTCACGCAATTCGGCGCGGGCACCGCGACTTTGGTCATCATGACGGACCCCTGATGGTTCGCGGACGCGGTGGTTTCCGTCGCGCGCAACGGCGACACTTCCAATGATTTCGCCGATATCGGCGGATGAAGGGGATCGCCAAACGCAGCCCATATTCGACGCTCGCCCACCCTGCCAAGGAACGAGCCGATATTCAGCCTGGCCGGACGGACCACACGGCCTATGACCACACCCGTGATAGCGTAATACGGTCTCAATGAAATTCCTGACTCTGCTCGCCCTACTCGCCAGCACCTTACTCGCCGCCGACATCGGCACTCGAAACGACTGGCCAAGTTACGGCGGCACCCACTCCGCCTTACGCTACAGCGCGCTCGACCAGATCAACACCTCCAACGTCAAAACTCTCGCGCCGGCCTGGATCTTCCAGACGGGTGATTACGAGAACGGCCTCCAAGCCACGCCCATCGTGATCGATGGCATCATCTACCTCTCCACCTCCAACGCCTGGGTGTTCGCGCTCGACGGCGCTACGGGCCGCGTCATTTGGGAGTATCACTTCACGCTTGGCAAGGCCCTCCCCTACGGGAAGCAAAATCGCGGGGTCGCTGTGGGCCACGGGCATGTCTTCCTGGGCACGGCGGACAACCACATCGTGGCGATCGATCAGAAAACGGGCGCGGAGCAATGGCGCGTCAACGTGGAGGATTCGCGCCAGTGCGGCTGCAGCATCACGGGAGCGCCGTTGGTGGTGAAGGCCATTGTCGTCGCGGGCGTCACGGGCGGCGATTCCGCGCATCGCGGCTATCTCACTGCTTTCGACGTGAACAC
Organism: Bryobacterales bacterium; assembly: GCA_003136675.1. Classification (GTDB taxonomy): domain Bacteria; phylum Acidobacteriota; class Terriglobia; order Bryobacterales; family Bryobacteraceae; genus Bog-113. The sequence goes on along the minus strand of PLFE01000054.1, from coordinate 26,461 downwards.
CGGCCGCATGCGCTGGCGCTTCTACACCATCCCCGCTCCGGGCGAGCCGGGCCATGAAACGTGGCCGGGAGATAGCTGGCGCCTGGGCGGCGGTTCCACATGGATGACCGGCTCATTCGATCCGGAATTGAACCTGCTCTACTGGGGCGTCGGCAACGCTTCATCGGATCTGAACGCGTCCAAACGCCGCGGCGATAATCTTTACACCGCCAGCATCGTCGCCATTGACCCCGATACGGGCAAGTTGAAATGGCATTACCAGGAAGTCCCGCAAGATGTTTGGGACTACGATGCGGCTTTCGAGTTGTACCTGTTAGATCTGCGCCTGAAGGGCCGTACCCGCCAGGTGGTGATGCAGGCCAACAAGACCGGGTATGTGTGGATGCTCGACCGCACCACCGGCGAGTTCCTGAAGGCGTGGCCATTTGCTAAAAACATCAACTGGGTGAAGGGGATTACGGAGGACGGCAAACTGGTGGGCAGGCTTGATCCGGAACTGGGGACTTCGAAGCTGGTGTGCCCCAGCGCAATCGGCGCCAAGAACTGGAACCAGGGTGCCTATTCACCGCGTACCAGATGGCTGTATCTGCCCGTTCAGGAAATTTGTAACGATCTGGTAGCGCGCGACGAGGAAGTTTCAGAGGGAAAGGACTTCATTGGAGGCAGTTGGGTCATGAAGCCGCCGCCGGGTGGGAAGCAGGAGGGCTATGTGGCCGCCTATGATCCTCTCACGGGAGAGCGTAAGTGGATCTTTCCGGTAACCACCTGGATCATGGCCTCCGTATTGGCCACGGCCGGCGATCTGGTCTTCACCGGCGACCCCGAAGGTGACTTTTTCGCATTGGATGCCAGGACCGGAACGCGTCTCTGGACGTTCCAGACAGGTGCAGGGCATCGCGGGTCGGCGGTCACTTATGCAATCGGCGGACGCCAATATATTGCGACCCCCACAGGGTGGGGTTCCATTATCGCGGGAGCGCAAAAGGCCCTTTGGCCGGACGCGCCAACGGCTCGGCCTGGGTCCGCGTTGGTGGTGTTCGCGCTGCCGGAGGTGAAGTAATGAGGCGCGTTGCCTGGGCGCTGCTGAGTGCGACATTGCTCCGCGCGGAAAGTCCCCAGGTGAAGCGCGGAGCGGAGATTTTCCGAACCACTTGCTCGGTAGCCTATTGCCACGGCGCGAATGGGACTGCCGGGCGAGCTCCGCAGCTTACCGGGCGCGCTTTCAAAGCCGGAGACGTTTTTGCGCTCGTCATGTACGGAAGGGCGGGTACTTCGATGCCGGGTTTTGCGAAGCAGTTGAAATCCGAGGATGTTGAGGCTGTCGCGCAGTATGTGGTGTCATTGTCTGGTCCCGCGCCAGCCGAGGCCGCGAAGCCGGGCGCGCGCGAAATTCCGGCTTCGGTTCGGGAAGGCAAAGCTCTGTTTTTCGACGCCGTTCGTATGGGTGGTTGTGGGAAGTGTCATGAACTGGAGGAGCGCGGCTCGGCAGTGGGGACGGATCTGAGTACCCTCGCGCCTGAGAGATTTCGCAACTTGCGGGCGATTCCGGCGACGCGCATCGTCACCGCGAAGCCAGCCGATGAAGAACCTTTTCCTGGTTTGATCGTGGAGCAGTCGGCGGATACTGTTCGGGTTCACGACCTCAGTTCCTCTCTGCCCGTGCTGCGCACCTTCCAGCCAGCGCAGGTTCACATCACGCCGGGTGGCGCATGGTCCCATGCCGACGCCGTACAGAATTACTCGGATGCTGAGTTGGAGGCCATCTCGGGTTATTTGGTATGGCTGGTGCAAACCAAGCCCTAGCTGGATGCGGCAAGATAGCCAGTTATCGAGTTACTGCCGATACCGGTAATCACCAATCTACGTGTTCTGCCATCAGAAGCACCATAAATCATCTGCGGCGTTTGGTTGTGAAGCCAGATAGTGCGATGTTCCGCAGCCAGCCATAGCCATCCGTTCAGTTGGTGATCGGCGATATTGGTGTCAGTGAGCCCGATGGAAACTCCAGGGGCCAGCTGCCGGCTGTGGTTCGTGCTCAGCGAGAACATCGTTCTGCCCTGAGCAGGCATTGGTTCCTTCAGGCGGCTGATGGCTTGCGGACTGGCTTGCGGGCTGGCTCCAGGCTGTTCGGTTGTAGCCGCCGGAGTCACTTCTCGCGCCCGCACGATGTATCGATTGGGCGCGGGTCCCACATAGTAGAAGGGATAGCAGGTCACCAGCGTGAGTTCCGCGTGGGGGCCGGGCTTCAACACACCAACGTCGCGGGGTGACACGATGTCGGTTCTCTCGACACGATACGAGTATGTTCCAGATAACGTCTGAAACTCAATCAGGTCGTTATTTTGAATATTGCGGAGTCCGCGAAACAGCTTGTCCCGATGTCCGGCGACTCCCACGTTGCCTTTCTCGCCTGGAATCGCGGTCCCCGGAATGTGACCGAGGGCAATCGCCAGCGTGGTTTCGCCGGATCCCTCTCGAACCATGGAACTGAGATGCAGACGCGGAATCGCCAGGCGTCCGATCACAGCTCCAGTCTCCAAAATGCGCGGTGCCTGCGCAGGCACCGGGATAGCCGGTTTATCTGTGATGTGTGGCGACGGTTGCCGCCGGATCTTCGAGCTCAGGTAGGCCGCCACGCCCGCAGGCTCGCGCCGGAGCTTTTGATTAAACGCCCAGTTTCCCCAGTCCTGGTAGACCGCGGTGCCGGCGACGGAGAATATCCATATGCCGACGCACCCTAATCCGGTGAGAAGCAGGAATCGCTCGAAGTGAATCCTGCCTCTGGTTCGCCGTCTCAATTGCATTCTCCTGTTAGAACGATCTCTTCAAACGTAGTGCGCTGAATGCTCCGATAAACAGAAGACCACCCAAACCGACCAATGGATAGGGGCTGCTAGTCTTTGGCAGAGTGGTGGTTTCTGGCGCCGCAGGCTCAGGTTGCGCGGGAGCGGGAGGGGCTTCGTCCTGAGCGATTTGCTCAGGTGCCTGTTGCTGGGTGGCCGTTTCCTGCTGCATTTCCATCTGAGGGGCCGCCGCTTGTGGTTCAGGCGCCGCTTGAGGTTCAGGAGTCGCTACCTGTGGAGGCGCAATCGCCATCGCCAGCGTCGCCAGGTGCTTCGGGTAGGTAAATTCCTGGCCGTAGTTATCGCCGGGATAATACCAGGTGCGGAGTGCCTTCACATATCCGGAGGGTGTTTCCCAGAACGCAAACTGCGACTTACCCGTCGGTTCCATGCGATAAGCCGGTATGGTGAGGAGCGTGTTGATCAAGTGCGTCTGATCGGCATTGAAGATTTGGACGACGTGCCGGTCCGCTACGGTATCGAGCAGCTTGAAGACATAGGTACCGGGGTCCAGGACCTGGTCTTTCACTTGTATCCGTTCATGGACAGTAAGCGTGGTCCTTTTGTTCCATTCATCGGCCTGGGCCGCAAACGGAAGTAATCCCACTGCCGCGGTTAAGATACTGGTGGTGATTAGTGATTGCAATTTCATTGAAGAATAGTTCCTTTCCATTAGTAACTTGGGGCGTCATCCGGGTAAATTGCCCGAAGCGACTCACCCTGCAAATAGACAGGCATCTTCCGGGCCATTCGAGGTTATGCTTCTCCGCATCAATCGCTTAGCCGGAAGGTGAGCAAAGACACACCGTGCGATGCGATAAGGCATTCTATTGTTTATGACCCAACGATTCGGCACGCGCGCGATCCATGCAGGTCAGGAGCCCGATCCCTCGACCGGCGCGATCACGACGCCGATTTACGCCACATCCACCTACGTTCAGCGAAGCCCCGGCAAACACAAAGGCTTTGAGTATTCCCGCAGCCAGAACCCCACACGCTTCGCCTATGAACGCTGCGTGGCGGACCTTGAAAGCGGCACGCGCGGATTTGCCTTCGCCTCCGGCGTGGCGGCCACCGCGACGGCGCTGGATCTGCTCGATTCCGGCGATCATGTGGTGGCGGGGAACGATCTCTATGGCGGGACATTCCGGTTATTCGAACGCGTCAGGAAGCGCTCGGCGGGGCTGTCGTTTACCTTCACCGATCTGGCGAACGCGGATTCATTACGCGCGGCGCTGACGCCCCGAACGCGCATGGTGTGGGTGGAAACACCCTCGAACCCGCTGCTGAATCTGGTGGATCTTTCGGAGATCGCCCGCGTGGCGCGCGATGCGGGCTTGATCTCAGTTTGCGACAACACCTTTGCGAGTCCGTGGATTCAACGGCCCATCGAACACGGGTTCGACCTGGTGATTCATTCCGCCACCAAGTACCTGAACGGCCATTCGGACGTGGTGGGCGGCATCGCCGTCGCGGGCGGCAACGCGGAACTCGCCGAACGGCTAGGGTACTTGCAAAATGCGGTAGGCGCGATCAGCGGACCATTTGACGCGTTTCTGGTGATGCGCGGCGTGAAGACGCTGCATCTACGAATGCAGCGGCATTCGGAGAATGCCATGGATCTGGCCACGTGGCTGGAGAAGCAAAAAGGGGTGGAGCGCGTGATTTATCCGGGGCTGGGGTCGCACCCGCAATATGAATTGGCGAAGCGTCAGATGCGCGCGTTCGGCGGCATGATCAGCGTGGTGCTGAAGGGCGACATCGAGAATGCGCGCCGTTTTCTCGAAGCCTGCGAGTTATTCGCGCTGGCCGAGAGCCTCGGCGGTGTGGAGAGCCTGATCGAGCATCCTGCGATTATGACCCACGCCTCCGTGCCCGCGGCGCAGAGACAGGCGGCGGGTATCGGAGACCAACTGGTGCGCATTTCCGTGGGCGTGGAAGACGTGGAAGACTTACGGGCGGACCTGGCGCACGCACTGGCCGCGGCGTTCTAGAGTATGCTCCATATCGTTCTATTAGTGCTGGCGGCATTTGCGGGCGGGGCCCTCAATGCCATCGCGGGCGGCGGTAGCTTTCTCACATTCCCCGCTCTTGTATTTACCGGCGTGCCATCGGTGATCGCCAACGCCACGAATACAGTGGCATTGTTTCCGGGCTCATTCGCCAGCGCCTTTTCGTACCGGCACGGGTTGGCCAGGCTGGAGGAAATCAGTTTACGCACGCTGATTCTGGTAAGCATTGCGGGGGGTACGCTGGGCGCGATCGTTTTGCTGAAGACGCCGGAGAATACCTTTGTCGCGCTTACGCCCTGGCTGCTCTTGTTCGCCACCGTGATGTTTGCCGCCAGCAAGCGGCTGGGCGCGGCACTGAGGAGCCGCGTTACCTTCAGCTTCGGCACTCTGCTCGTGACGCAGTTTGTGATCGCGATCTACGGCGGCTACTTCGGAGGCGGCATCGGAATCCTGATGCTGGCCGCGCTGGCGGCCTTCGGGATGACGGATATGACGGCCATGAACGGCATCAAGACCATTCTTGCCGGATGCCTGAACGGAGTGGCGGTGGTGGTGTTCGTGGCCGCGGGGAAAGTCTACTGGACCCAGGCGCTGATCATGATGGCGGCAGCCATCGCCGGTGGCTACATGGGCGCGCACTACGCGCAGAAACTCAAGACCAGCGTCTTGCGGGGCATCGTGATTTCGACCGGCGTGGCGATGACGGGTTACTTTTTCTATCATGCCTACTGGCGATAGTTGAGCGATGCCGTGTTCACCCATTTCTGCGAATCGGTGAGGTTATCAATCAGGTCTTCGAGTTCCGTGACGACGCCGGGCATTCCCACCTCTTCCCCAACGTAATCGACAATGCGCTTACTTCGGCCTCCGACCCGGACGCCTATCTCATAGGTAGGGCAGTCCGTTACCATCATTCGGTAGCTATCGGATAGCGAGAAAAAATCCGCTGCGCGGAAAGCCTGAAGCAATTGCTGGACCGACTCGGCGCTTATTCGATCGGTGCGTTGGCCCACAACGGCTACGGAGCTCTTTCCTTCGTACCTGACCACTCCGTCACCAGTAATCCGCAACTCGTAGGAAGGGCACGCTCCAAAGCAACGCGACCGGCTGAGCGAGAACTCCACGTCCTTGACGTCGGCCACTCCTGGAAAGGGGTTATGAGTGGCGGGCAGCACCTCCATGGGAAGAATGCGGATGTACTGCTCAACCTCCGCTTCCACAGCAACGCCATCCTGAAGAAATGGTCGGTACCGTAGCCTCTTCGCTATCTCGACGGCGCGGGATGCGAAGCTCGACGAACCCTCCAATTCGGCGCTCCGCACATTTCCGGCTGGATCGACGACGAGCCTGAGGACCACGCTTTCGAAACGATTTTGATAAGGGGAGCGCTGAGCGCGGATCACGGGCTGAGGCGTGATGAGGTGACCGCGGGCTTCATCGACCGATACCTTGCGCGTGGCGGCGGTAGCGGGGAGAAGAGCGGATAAGAGGAGTAGGACGAGCGCGCGGTATCGTAATTTGTACGGGTTCTGTTCCATGACAGCTTTCTTCTATCACACTTATGGGCGGTAAAACGCGGCCTCTCCTCTGCGGGCTTCTGGTGCTGATCGCCAATATCGCCATCGCGGCGAAGTTATTCGGAGTCGAGTACTCGGCCTATCACGGCTCCATCGAGAGTACCTTTATCGCCATGGCCCGCATTCAAGCCAAGTATCTCGGCCAGTGGTCCTGGTGGCCATTTTGGAATGGTGGCCTTCCTCTTGAAACAGTCTATCTACCCTTTACGCATTGGTTAGTCGCGGCGTTCACCTTGCTCAGCGGCCTGTCTGCGGCGAGATCTTTTCACATCGTCAGCGCGGGCATCTACGTACTAAGCGCCGTCGCACTCTTCTGGATGGCGCTGGAGTTGAGCGGGAAGTTACTGGTCAGTCTATTTGCAGCTCTCGCTTACTCGTCAATTTCTCTATCCGCGCTGATGATCCCTGTCATCACGACGGACGCGGGCGGCGCATTGAACCTGCGGCGATTACAAGACCTGGTGGTCTATGGAGAAGCGCCGCACAGCGCCGCGCTCGCCCTGCTGCTGGTCGCCATGGTATGCTTCTCCCGCGCGCTGGTCCGGCGCAGCGTGACCTATACGATTCTGGCCGGAGTGATGTCTGCCACGGTGGTGCTGAGTAATGCCTTCGGCATTGTCGACTTAGTCATCGCGCTCGCCTGCTGGCTCATGGCCTTTCCAATCGCCAAATGGTGGGCGCGTCCGTTGCGCGCCCTCGCCATCCTCACCGTGACTTATTCGTGGATCTCGCCATGGTTCAGCCCCACGATGGTAAGGGCCATTCGCGCGAACTCCTTTACGGTCGGCGGCGATTTCCGTTACCGGTTTGCTACTTGGGCGGCACTGGCCGCCGTGGGCGCCGCCTTCCTGCTCCTGTGGCTGGCGATGCGTCGCTTCAAAGCTTCGTCCTCGCTTCAGTTCTTCGTGTTGTTTGGGTACGTTCCCACGGCCATCGTGATGACCTCGCGGCTTTGGGACATTCCGTTGGTTCCTCAGCCCGCGCGGTACGAACTGGAGATGGATATGGCGCTCCTTCTGGCGATCGTGTTTGCCGGGGCGGCCCTCGTCAACCGGCTTCCTTCCCGAGCGCGCATGGTAGTTGCCGGCATTTGCATCGCCGGTCTCACGGCGCAGCTGATTCATGCGGTGGTTTACGCGCGCGGTTTGATCCGCGGCGTCGAACTGAGCAGCCTGGGCGAGGTTCGTATTGCCAAATGGCTGGACCAAAACCGGCCTGGACAGCGGGCGTTCATTTCCAGTTCCGCCTGTTTTATGTACAACATGTTCACCGACAACCCGCAACTCACCGGCGGGCACGATCAACATACGGTCAATCGATTCATCCCGATCGTCAGCTTTGTCATTTACACGGGGATGAATGCGGGCGACAGGGATGCCGCTATCTCGATCTTATGGCTCAAAGCTTTTGGAGTGCATCAGATATCGGTGTCCGGGCCGGAGAGCAGCAACGAATACAACACGATGGTTCATCCCCGCAAGTTTGACGGGGTTCTTCCGCTCCTGTGGCGCGACCACGGAGACGCCATTTATGAGGTGCCGAGCCGCTCGCTGTCACTGGCGCACGTGATTCCTAGAGAGGCGGTCGTGAAACGCGTGCCGGAAAATGGCCTCGACACCGCGCCGGCCGAGGCTTATGTGGCGGCTCTTGACGATCCCGCCTATTCTCCGGCTTCCTTTGAGTGGAAGAATTTGAGCGAAGCCGATATCCGCACCAACGTCGATCCTGGGCGGGTGATCGCGGTTCAGGTCACTTATGAACGAGGGTGGGAAGCATGGGCCGGTGGACGGCCGCAGAAGGTGATCGGCGACGCCCTCGGACAGATGGTGATCGAGCCGGATTGCAAGGGCCCTTGCGAGGTTTCGCTGCGGTACACGGGAGGAACTGAGCGCGTGGTCACGAGAGCGATGAGCTTGTCGGCGTTATTGCTTGGCCTCGGCTACGGCGTTACTGCAGGTGTTTCGAGCAGACGGCGGTCGTGAAGCGGTTATCGCTCGACTTAATCTGTTGATCCACTTTCAACCGGCCCTGGGATTCCAGGAGCCAGCGAAACGCCTCGGGCGTGAACAGATAGCGGAAATTCATAAAGATCCGCTCACCGCGCGCCATGCTGATTTCCGACGCGGCCAGCGGGATGCGCAGGTCGCGGTCGGACTGGAAGTGCTTGGTGACCATGGCCAGGCCGGCATGCCGGGAATCTTCCTTTCGTTCAAAGCGAATGCGGCCGTCCTCGGGCGTGACGCCGACACTTGCGAGAGGCGCGAATGCAAATGCCCGCGCCGCATCGGAGGAAGCGCTCTCAAGAGCTTCGGGCGAGTCGAGTTCCGCATCGATGACCAGCCGGTCGCCGGGACGCATACCATCCGAGATATTGCGGATCTGGTCCAGCGGATCGAATCCGCCGAGCGTGTTGCCCGCCATCAGAAACAGGCGCGGCGCTTCGGCGGCATCGGCGGCCAGCAGCAAATGCATGCGGCTTGAAATGTCGCCTTTGATTCCGGTGACATCGAAGTCGTCATCTTCGGCGGCGGCGCAGGCTGCTTCGAGCAGAGTCTGGCTGGCATCGACCGGAAAATATTTCACGTTTTTGCCAGCGGCGCGAATTTCCCGCAGCAGCATTCGATCTTTGGAGCCATCCCCTGCTCCGAAACTGACCACGGGCACTTCGCTATCGAAGTGGCTGACCAGATCGCGCGTGTTCTCCCGGAGAGTCTCCCAGGTGCTGCTCAGCCCGGAAAACGCCGGGCTGGCGGCAAGGATGCGCCACGTCTTTACCGATAGCGGGAACCAGTAGAGGAACTTCTCAGGCAGATCGCGGGCTTCCAACGACTCGGTAAACTCTTCCGCAATTTCCGCCTCGGTCAGCAGGATTTCAACATTCATGTCGGTCTTTTCAGCTTAACGTGCTAAGAAAAGAGAAGACGTGTGAATACGAGCGTACACGAACCGTATCAATTCGTACTATGGCACCGGAAACGCACATCCCCAACTGGAGGAGAAAGACACAAATGAAGATTTTTAGCTTGGTGGCAGCCGGCGTTATCGCGATGGCTCCAGCAATGTTTGCCGATGAAAGTGCCGCGAATCGCCTAAACGACGCCGCGGACGTAGTGCATTCCATGATGCATATGGACGACAAGGGCGTTCCACAGGACTTGATCGACCAAGCCCAGTGCGTGGTGGTGGTGCCGGGAGTCAAGAAGGCGGGATTCATCGTGGGCGCAAAATTTGGACGCGGCTACGCGGTTTGCCGCAAGGGCGAGGGAAGAATGGGATGGAGCGCTCCGGCCGCGATGCGCATTGAAGGCGGAAGCGTTGGATTTCAGATTGGCGCTTCGGAACAGGACGTGATCCTGATCGTCAAGAATAAGAGCGGCGAGCAGAAGCTGCTGGAAGACAAGTTCACGCTGGGCGGAGACGCGTCCGTGGCGGGTGGTCCGGTGGGCCGCGATTTGTCTGCCCAGACCGACGCACAAATGCATGCCGAGATTCTTTCGTATTCGCGTTCGCGCGGGTTGTTTGCGGGGATTTCGCTCGAAGGCGCGACGCTTCGCCCCGATCATGAAGCCGACAAGGAACTCTACGGTCGCGATGTGACGAACCGGGAAATTCTTGAGACCGGCATTCCTGCGCCTGCCGCGGCAGCGCGTTTTGAAGGCGTTCTCAATCGCAATTCGATGCACAAACAGGGCGACTAACTCCTGGGCCTTAGTTGTAAAAGGGCGGGCATCTTGCCCGCCCCTCTTACACTACCCAGTCGACCTGATCGCCCGTCGCGACGGTCAGCCAGTCCTGAACGGGGACGGCATCCACGGGAAGTCCATCGTTCCAGAAAGAAGCTTGGAATTTAACCTCTTTGGCCGTGGCCGGAAGAGGGACGCCGACCTCTAGGATGTTTTGGTAAGCGCAGAGCACCCCTCGCGGACCAGACATTAGAGTGGCTACGCCACCGGCGATCGCGATGTAGAGAGTTTGGTCATCCTTCGTGCCTTGGGTGCGGATCACGATGCGAATTTCCAGTTCATCCAGAATGTCTTCGGAGCCTTTCGCGAAGTCGAAGCGTAGGAAAAGCCTTCCCTCGCTAGACCCGTAGCGAACATCTTTCACTAGGAATCGCTTGCCGTGCATCGCTCCACCGCGCGCCGATACCTGATACAGACCCGCGGCGAGCCATTCGAAATAAGAACTCACAATCCCATCAACTGCTGCATTCACCGGCCCAGTAGGGCTGGTTTGCGTTTCCGCGACATCCACACGAAGAATGGGCCGGGAAAGATCTTCCGGGGCCTGAAGACCCAAGGCGCGGTACACATTGGCAATGTGAGCGCGAAATAGCGCATCGAATTCCTCGCGGTTGGCGGTTTCGTGTTCCGGTCCATACCACCAACACCAATCGCTGCCCTCGGCGATGAGGAGTTCCTCGAAAGCCAGCTTGCGCTGCGCTTCCGTCGCGCCGGTGTGCCGGTCATACGTCTGGCGCGCGGCCAGCAGGAAATTCCATGCGCGGTTGTCTTCGTCGTCGCCAATCCAGACATCGAAATTGGAGTTGATCCAGGAGCCAGGGAAGATGTGGTCGAGCGTGGTGGGTTTGATCTTTTCAAAGGCCTCGCAGACCTTGATGGCTTCCATTTGCGAATCGGCCAGGATGCCGGAATAGAGCTCGCGGAAGAACGGACGGCCGCTGCGGTCGTAATATTCCCAGGCATTTTCGCCATCAAGGATGATGGGCACCAGGGCATCGCGTCCGGAACTGAGGATGCCGCGGCAATTCTCCCGGATGCGAAAGAGGAAGTTCTGGGCTGCATCGCGAGCCGGCATCGCGGAATAGACAAAGCCAATGAGATCGCTCATGAGGTGGTCGCGAAACACGACTCCCATTTCCCGGGAACCTTGACGCCATGTCCATGGGCGGTAGGTGTTGTCGACTCCGGCTCCGTAACCCAGCGTCCGGTCGAGAATTCCGTTATCGGTGGCGGCCCATTTGAAACCTACGTCGGCGGCAAGGGCGAAGACCTCATCGGAGACGGAGCCTTCGGAGGGCCAGAGCCCCACGGGAGCCACGCTAAAGACGCGTTCGGTGTATTCGCGCGCCATGGTGAGTTGGACGCGCGCGTCCTCCGGATAGCGGAATTCACCAGGGAGGTTGACGCCGGGATGCGAGACGCGGGCGATGGAGGAATCGCAGAGAAGCGGCAGGATGGGGTGGTAGAAGGGGGTGGTGGAAATCTCCACCTGGCCGGTAGCGGCCAGCTTCTTGTATTCGGGTATCACCAGGCTGACCAGTTCCTGCTCTTTCCCGCCCACCACAGCTTGATCATCGAGGGTGTAGTGGCGGCCTTTGGCAATCAGCGCGGCCGTAATTTTGTCGTTCTCCTGGTAGTATTCGTCGAACCAGGCAAGTTGGGAGAGAACCTGCAGATCGCGGTACTCCTGCGGGCCGAAGAGGCCGATGCCAGTGGCGCTTCCCTGTTGAACGCGCGAGGCGTCATACAGCTCCTTGTAACGCGGATAGCGGAAGATCATACGGGCGGGATTGGCGTGGAAGAAGTGGCGCAGGACCGATGTCTGCTCTTCCGGGGTGAGTGATTCGGCGGGTTTCAATGCAAGGTCGAGAAACGGATCGCGCGCCTGGCCGGAAGCGTACTCCTCAATCTGCACCATCATGGATGGAACCAGATTGAAGGTCTGGCGAATGCCGGGGAACTCCTCCAGGATGCGCACCATTCCGTAGTAGTCCTTCAACGCGTGCATGCGCGTCCACGGGAGTTTGTACTCGCCCGAGATCAGGTCCTTATAAAAGGGCTGGTGCATGTGCCACAGAAAGCACAGATAGATTCTGGGCATTAACGCTTGAGAGGCTTACCCTTAATCGCCTGCCACAGCTCAGCGTTCATTTCGTCATCGTCCACGCGATCGGCGTCGCGCAGGTCGAGGTGGGCGTGGGTTCCGGCACGCGGGGGATTGCGGTCATCGAGCGGGGTGCGTGGTTTGTCGGCGTTGAACGGTTCCAGACTCGGATTGCTCTGGAACACTGAACTCATGGCCCGCGCGTTGGCGTCGAATTGGGTCATCGGCTTCATCCCGAGCAGAAGTTCCATTGTGCGGAGCATGGAGACGGTATTGTACATCGTACTGTCTACCGTATGGCGCTTGGTGTACGGCGAAATTACATAGGCCGGAGAGCGATGCGAATCGACGTGATCGGGCCCATTCTGGGCGTCGTCTTCGACGATGAAGATGGCGGTCTCGGGCCAGAATTTACTGTGAGAAACCGCTTCCACGAGGAGCCCGACACCCTGGTCATTATCGGCGGCGGCGCTGAGCGGGGCGATCTTGCCGCCTTCCAAACCGGAAGTATGGTCGTTGCCCATGCGCACAAAACTGAGCTGCGGCATCGTTCCCGATTGCTCGAAGCCATGCAGTTCCCGGACAAATTCCGCGGCGCGGGACACATCCGGATAATCGAGATCGAAACCGCGATAGTCCCGATCGGTGTTGGGCGCGAGTTGAGGATCGCGAACAGTGGCGATCTGTTCGCCGGTGGACTGGATGTCGGGCTTATTGGCAACCCAGTAGCCGTAATTGCGGATGGTGACGCCGGCGAGCCCCGCATTCCCCCAAAGGTAACCGGCGGGCGGAAGCGCTGCCGGTTCTCCGCCTTCATAGTCGTAAGTCTTGCGGCGCTGGCCATAACTGTTGGGCCAAAGCTTTTCGACATAGTCGCTCGCGATAGCGGCGGTGGACCAGTTATGTCCGTCGGCGCTTACATCGGCGTTCACGTAGAAGTTATCCAAGAGCACGAACTCCCTGGCCATCTTGTGCAGGTTGGGGGTGACGTTTTCTCCAAAAAGAACCAGGGATGCGTCCCCATTGCCTTCCGGGATATCGCCCAGAACCTGATCGTAAGTGCGGTTCTCCTTCACGATGAAGACAACATGCTTGATGGCGGTGGGAAGAACCGGCGGACCGAGGAGATTCGCGGCCCTGTAGGGAGCATTGGAAACCGCGGCTTCGGTGTACTTGATGAGCTGGCTATCGGATGGATGATCGATAAAGGAAACCGCGCCTTTCTGGATGAAGGCGACATATTGATAATCGGGGTTGTCCGCACTATGCGCGCGCTCGACTGACTTGGTTGGGTTAGGGCCTTTGGGATTGGGGAAAGAGCGGAGGCCGCGGCCATCGACGACGACGAGGCGCCCATCGGCCAGGGGTTGAACGGCAGTGGGATACCAGCCGGTCGGAATAAAACCGGAAACAACGGCGCGCTCCTGCGAAAGATCGATCGCCGCGACGGCGTTGGCGTTGGAGCAAACGGCGTAGAGCGTTTTTGAATCGGGGCTGAGGCCGAGGGCGGAAGGAGTCATCCCGAGCGCCTGCTCCACGAAGAAGCCGACGTTGATGGTGCCTCCACGTGAGAGTTCGCCATTTTGAGGCGGCACCACGATAGAGTAGACCGAGTTCGTGTTGGCGGCCGCGACGTAGATCATATCGCCCTGCTCGGTGTGCCGCCAGACCATGTCGGTGGGATGCGGGCCCAGGCGGACGGTGCCCATGGCGGCGCCGTCCGGTGCGTAGCGGGTGACCGAGCCATCGGCCCAACTGGAGACGAAGAACGATTTGCCGTCGGGGTTGAAGAGGATGCGATAAGGTCTGCGTCCGGTGGGGATGCTTTGGAGGGAGCGGCCGGTGACGGGATTGATGGAGACGAGTGCGTCGCGGTAAAGGTCGGCGGCGTAAAGAGTTTTGCCGTCGGGGCTAAAGGCGAGGTCGCCGATGAAATCGCGCGCGTCACGCTCGGCTGCGCCTACCACGGCGAAGGTTCGGGTTGGCGAGAGCTTACCCGCGGCAAAGGCGAATTCATAGACGGCGGCGCGCGATCCCCCGCCGACGTAGAGTCGATCGCCCTGGGGATTGAGGGTGAGACCGAGCCATGCGTCGTCCACCGGGACTCGGTTCACTTCCTTTTCGGCATGGAGATCGATGACGCTGATGGAGGGTGGCGCGACGCCTCCGTTGAGGACGAAGAGAAACTGGCCGTCCTTCGAGAGCAGGCAGGACATGGGGAAAGTGCCCACCGGGACCTGTCGGCCGGCGGGAGTGAGCTTCCAGCCGCTGTTCAGGAGGAACGCGCCGGAGGGCAGCAGGCCCACTTGTTCACGGACCGCTGGCGCGGAAGGGAGGAGATTGGTCAGGAGGCAGATGGCTGCGATGCGGATGATGGTCATGCGGGTTAGGGTTCGCGGTAGCGCTGGGCGATGGGGAAGCGGCGGCCGATGCCGAATGCCTTGGTGGTGACTTTCAGGCCGGGCGCGGCTTGCTGGCGTTTGTATTCGTTAAGATCGACTTTGCGGGCGATGCCCGCGACCAGGTCAAGAGGCAGATTCAGGTTCTCGGCGATTTCGCGGGGCGCCATCATTTCCTCGACATAAGCGCGGAGGATGGCGTCGAGAACGTCGTAGGGCGGCAGAGAATCGGAATCCTTCTGGTCCGGACGCAGTTCGGCGGATGGCGGTTTGGTGAAGACGTTTTCCGGAATGGCGTTTGGGAAGCGGCGGTTGGCCACGCGAGACAGCGAATAGACCAGCGTCTTGGGCACGTCGCTGATGACGGCGAGTCCGCCACACATATCGCCGTAGAGGGTGCAATATCCAACGGCCAGTTCGCTTTTGTTGCCGGTGGTGAGCACCATCGCCCCGAACTTATTGGAGAGTGCCATCAGCGTTGCGCCGCGCAAGCGGGCCTGCAGATTTTCTTCGGTGACGTCGGGCTTGAAACCCCGAAACACGGGAGCGAGGGATTCGCAGAGGCGGTCGTAAGCGGGTGTGATGGGGATGAGTTCGAAGCGGATTCCGAGGCTTTCGGCCAGGGCTCTTGCGTCGGCAATGCTGTGATCGGAGGAATAGGGGCCGGGCATGCCGATGCCGATGACGTTCTCGCGTCCCGCCGCTTCGACGGCGACGGCGGCGGTTAAGGAAGAGTCAATACCGCCGCTCAAACCGATGAGGACACGTTGAAACCCGCACTTGGACAGGTAATCCCGAACGCCCATGACGAGGGCCTCGAACACGGCTTCGCACTCATCGGGCAGGTCGGCATGCATGTCGCCCACTCCCGTTCGAACGTCGACGTAGATGAGGTCTTCGGCGAAAGAACGCCCTGCGGCGATGGGATCGCCGTTGGCGTTCATGGCGAAACTGGAGCCATCGAAAACGAGTTGATCGTTTCCCCCGGTCTGGTTGACCATCACGATGGGGAAGCCGTAGTGGCGGGCGGCAGTGGCGAACATGTCGCGCCGCAGTTCGCGCTTGCCCATGGAGTAGGGCGAAGCGTTGATGCTGACGAGCAGGTCCGCGCCCATCTGCGCCATCTGCTCGATGGGATCGATGGGGTAGAGGCGTCGATCCCAGAACTGCTTGTCATTCCACGAGTCCTCGCAGATGGCGA
This sequence comes from Bryobacterales bacterium, assembly GCA_003136675.1. GTDB lineage: Bacteria > Acidobacteriota > Terriglobia > Bryobacterales > Bryobacteraceae > Bog-113. The sequence continues at coordinate 10,582 of PLFE01000054.1, read as the reverse complement.
GGGCAATTCTGCGTCCGCGGAAGGAGAACAGCCCGGGCTTCTCGCCGGGCACGAAGTAGCGCGCCTCATCGAAAACGTCGTAAGTGGGAAGCAGGGACTTGGTTTGGCGGAAGAGGATTTCGCCGGCTTCGAGCACGGCGGCGCGGTTCGCGGCGTGTTTCCCGGTAGGGGATTGCGATTGGCCGACGTAGCCGGTGACGATGGCGATGGGCAGATGCCTGGTCTCATCCGCGAACCGGCGAAGCGCATCTTCGGAACCGACTAGAAAGCTGGGTTTCTCGACGAGGTCGCGCGGGGGATAGCCGGTGAGGGAGAGCTCCGGAAAGACGATGAGATCCGCCGCGGCGTCGCTGGCCTGGCGGGAGAAATCGACCATGCGCGCGATGTTGCCGGAGAGGTCTCCCACGGTGGGGTTGATTTGGCCCAGCGCGATCTTCATTCAGATTTTAGTGTAAAGGTTCGCCGGACAAAGATCGGCTTCGACCGGAGAACAGCGGCAGAGCGCAATAACTCGCCTACCACGCGGCGGGCACGCTGTTGAGCAAAGCGCCATTTCATCTCGGGCCATAAGCTTTGGGACGTAGGACACTACCGAGCAAACCATTGGTCCGCCAGGCAGTCGCTATCATTAGATCCTTGAGGATTGCCGCTTGACCAGTTGGAATGACCGAATGGCGCAGTTCCGGCAGATGCCACGATCGTCGATCGTGATCTTCCTTTGCGGCGTGGCTTTCCTTTTCGCAGGAGTCGGAACCGTGACCGATTCGTTTGCTCTCGAACAATCCACTCCGCCCCGGTTGGTTGCCACGATCCTGCTCACGGCGGTAACGTCCATGCTGTGGGCCTTTGTCGGCTCCCTCAGGATGTACAAGTGGATGATTGCGGTAGCCGTTGGACAGTTTGTCGCGTTCTTTCTCATGGCCCAGGTTCTCCCACCGGTGGGACACGTGTTATCCGCTCAACAGTGGCGCGACGAAATCGCGATCCACAGCTTGCTTGTTCTGTGCTTTATCGTTGGGGGTTACGCACTGTTCGTCGTATTCATCCGTCAGGAAGGCAGACGCTTTTTCGCCGCCCACACCGAAATCGAACTCGCCTCGGGCATCCAGCGCCGGCTGGTGCCGCCGGTGGCATTAACGGCTGGCGGTTTCGAGTTCTATGGCGTCTCCCTTCCCAGTGGGGCCGTCGGCGGCGACCTGCTCGATGTCGTTGAATCCGGCGGAGTCACGTGCGCCTATATTGCTGACGTGGCCGGACACGGCGTCCACGCCGGGGTGCTCATGAGCATGATCAAGACGGCGGTTCGCATGCATATCGCCTCCACCGTTACTCGCTGCGACGGCCTGCTGGAATCCATCAACCAGGTTCTGGAACCTCTCACCGATGCCCGTTCGTACGCCACGTTCGCCTATGTGCTGCTCACGCCCGAAATGGATCTCACATACTCGCTGGCGGCTCATCTCCCGCTCTTTCATTTTCAGGAACAAACCGCAACATTGGAGCGTTGTGCGGTTGAAAATTTCCCTGTCGCCATGTTTCCCGCCGCGCATTATGTTACGGGGCGTCTTCGCTGCCTGCCGGGGGATGTGATCGCCATGGCGACGGACGGCCTCACCGAGGTTTTTAACCGGGCGGGAGAGGAAATCGGCTACGCGCACATCGAAGCTGCCTTGGTGGAGTGCGCGGGGCGTCCGCTTGCGGAAATCGCCGGCCGGATACTTCAAGCGGCCGCGAACTTCGGCAAAATCACGGACGACCGCACGCTGCTTCTGATCCGGCGACTTTAACAGCATGGTTGATTCCTTTCAGTCATTGGATAAGCAGCGCCTGCACCTGCGGGTTCATGCGGTCAATATTTATGTTCGAGATCAGGATAAGAGCCTGCGATTCTTTCTGGATCAGCTCAAATTCGATTTGGCCTTCGACGCAAAGCTGGAATCCGGTGAGCGATGGGTGGCCGTGGCTCCTCCGGATGGCAGCGCCCTGCTTGCGCTGATCGCTCCTCAGCCCGAATCCTGGGAATACAGGCTCATCGGGCGGCCGACCGGCATTGTATTCGTCACCGAGGATGTGCCCGCCAAGTACGGCGCCTGGCGACGGCGTGGCGTCCGGTTTCAATATGCGCCGCGGCTGAGGCGGGTGCAGTACGGGCGGCAATCGTCTTCTGAAAACGAGCAACAGCTTTGGGGCGGCGTGTTCACACATTTCATCGATCCGGACGGGAATTCATTCGCTCTTACCGGGTTCGACGCGGTGAGCAGGGAAATCGACGAACAGCGCCGATTACTGGCCGAAAGGGCGGAAGCGGAACAGCGCCGGGCATACGAGCTCGAAATCGCCAAACAAGTTCAGGCCCGGCTTTTTCCACAGACGCTGCCGCCCATCCAGACACTGGAGATCGCCGGGATGTGTATTCAGGCCCGCGAGGTTGGCGGAGATTATTTTGATTTTCTTGATCTTGGAAGCGGAGATTTCGCGCTGATCGCCGCGGACATTGCCGGGAAGGGAATGGCCGCCGCTCTTCTAATGGCGAACCTCCAGGCGAATCTGCGGATTCAGTGCGAGAACCCTTCGCATGCATCGCGCGAAGAGCTTCTGAGATCCGTCAATCACGTGTTTTATAGGAACTCAACCGAGAGCGCCTATGCCACTCTGTTTTTTGCCGAATACAACGACCAAAGGCGGCAGCTGCGATACACGAACTGCGGCCACCTCCCGGCTCTTCTTCTTCGGAGCGACGGCAGCCTGGAACGCCTGGCGTCGACCGGTACCGTAGTCGGACTGTTTGCCGAGTGGGATTGTGTCACCGAGGAACGGACGCTATTCGAGGGGGACACCTTGGCGATTTATACCGACGGGGTGACCGAAGCATTCAACGAGGCGGGCGACGATTACGGAGAGGAGCGCCTGATCGATTCTTTCCGGCGGCACGCGCATTTACCTCCGCACAGCGCCGTGCTGGCGCTGGTCGATGACGTTCGGCGCTTCAGCCCGCGGGAACAGAGCGACGATATCACCTTCATCATTGCCAAGTGCCGCTAGCCGGGTGTCCGGCTCACTCGTATCGCAGAGCTTCCAGAGGATCCACTCTCATCGCCCGGCGAATCGGCACCCAGCACGCCAGCAAGGCGACGATCGCGAAGAGCAGGCCGACCGCAATTAGTGTCAGCGGATCATTGGGTTCAACACCAAAAAGAAATGCTCCTAGAACGCGTGACAACAGCAGCGCAATGGCGATGCCGGCGACGACACCGCCCGCGACCAATCGAAACCCCTCCTCGAGTACAAGGTTTCGAATATCACTCCGCCCTGCGCCGACGGCCGATCGGATAGCAATCTCCCGCCGGCGGGAAGCAACTGAAAGCGAAAGTACACCGTAGATTCCAACCAGCGTCAGTAAGCTTCCGACAACCGAAAAACCGACGAGCAGTTGCATCGCAAAGGTGCGGGATGCCAGGGAATCGCCGCGTATCTGGTCCAGTGTCTTCACGTTTTCGATAGCGACGGTGGGGTCGACAGCGCGCAGCTCCCGCTGCACGGCAAGCATGATGGAGCGCGGGTCTCCGGCCGTGCGGATCACCAAATGCTTGGAAAACGCCTGCATTTGCCAGAGCGGGAGATAAATCTCCGGTTCAGCCGCGTGGGTCAGGTCGTCGGTCCGCCCGTTGGCCACCACGCCGACGATCTCCGTGGGCGATTCCTTCCGCCCGAAGAGCCAGAGTTTCTTCCCGAGAGGAATGGTCTTCTGGAAATAGTGATCCACAAGCGACTGATTGACCACCGCTACGCCCGGTGCGCCGCGCGTGTCTGTGGAGCGAAAACCGCGGCCACCCGAAATCACCATGCCCAGTGCATTGAAGTAGTCCGGGGTGACTGCCCGAAGCGGAAGGGAAATCTGCTCGCTCTTCTTGCTGGCCGCCCGGCGTCCCTCGATCTCCACCGTGTCGGGCCAGTTGTTTCCGGTCAAAGGCACACCCCAGGCGAAAGCGGCGTTTTGCACGCCGGGCAGCGCCGCCACGCGCTCCAAAGCCCGGCGATGGAAAACGGCCCAGTCCCCCTGGACCGCGGTCACGCTCATCGTCAGGATTCTCGCGGTATCGTAACCGGATTGCACATTGGAGAGGTTCACCATCGTTCGAATCAAAAGCCCCGCGCCCACCAGCAGCGCAAGAGTGAGGGCGGTCTGCACCATGGTGACCGCGCGCAAAAGGCGGCGTTCGCCTCGTCCGGCGCTGCTCTTGGGGCCGGCGCTCTTGAGCACGTCGACCGGATCTAGCCCCGACGCTCGCATCGCAGGGAAGAGTCCCGCCAGAATCGCAGCGAAGACCGCCGAGCCCAAACCGAAGGCGAGCACCGGCCAGCCAGTTGTCACCGCGTCGAGACGCGGAATGGCGTGCCCCCCGATGAGCTTAAACAGTTTCACCGCTCCCCAAGCCAGAACAATGCCAAACGTCCCCCCAACAAGAGCGAGGAGTAAACCCTCGGTGGAGACAAGACGAAAAAGACCCATTCGGCCGATCCCGAGAGCGCTGCGTACGGCGTATTCCTGCTGCCTTTGGATCCCGCGCACGAGCAGCAGGGCGGCGGCGTTCCCGCAGGCAATGAACAGGACGAGCGCCGCCGCGCCGAGTAGCGGCAGGAGGATGCGGCCGCCGTCCCGGTTCATCTCGGTGGACAACGATTGCACCTGGGGAACCATGCCTTCGAAGTCTCGTTCGGCGCGGCCCTGCCTTTGGCCCAACACATCGAGTTCGGCCTGCGCCTGTCTGAGGGCGACGCCTTTTCGCAACCGCCCGACGACGTCAAACATGGGGGACTTCCGGTTCTCCGGGTTTACGATTGCCGGAACCCAGAAATCCACCATGCCATTGATGTTGTAGTTGGGTTCCTGGGCATTCGCCGGGGAAGGAAGGAAGCGGACGCCCTGGGGCATCACGCCGATCACGGTAGGAGGCGTTTCCGAACGGCTGATCCGGACGGTCTTGCCCACGATATTGGGATCTCCGCCGAACCTCCGCTGCCNNTCACTCCCGTCTCGGAACTGCCAAAAGTCCGCCCAAGCAACGGTTTCAGGCCCATCACGCCGAAGTAATTCGGCGTGACCCACATTCCCTCGACGGATTCGCTGCCCTCCGCCAGCATCAGGAAATTGAAGGTCCAGGAGTACCCGGCAATGTCCTCGAATGATTTTGCTTCCTTTTGCCAATCCATCCATTGCGCAGCCGCCCATGTCCGCGTGTGTCCCGTCTCCGGGTTTCGCGTGGAAGGGATCAGCGCCAGCCGCTCTGGTTGGCGGTATGGCGGAGGAGACAACAGAACTCCCTGAATCAGGCTAAAGACAGCCGACGTAGCCCCGATGCCCAGCGCCAGCGTAAACACGGCAATCCAGCTGAACCCGGGTTGCTTCAGAAGCATTCGAGCGGCGAAACGAAAATCCTGGAACATTCCCTATCTCCTTGTTGAGAAATCTCAGTTTGGACGAGCAGGACAATGGGAGGTTAGCAGAAACTACCGCAGCGCCAGCGTCACCGCCTTCTAAGAAACAAATATTTTTTTTTGAGACTTTTCTAAGCCGCCACAGACTAGCCTGACATAAGGGTTGGGAAGCCCATTCTGTTTCGCAATTGGAGTTGCTGCATGTCCTACAAATTTGAACAGCATTTCGACGAAGAGTCTCTCGAACTGTACGCATTCGGAAGGCTTGCGGAGGCGCGCGCTGAGTTGCTCGAAGAGCATCTTCTCATCTGTGAGGAGTGTCGCGCACGTCTGGACGCAACCGAACAATACATCAAGGTGATGGCCCGAGGGAGCCGGCTCCTTCGAAAAGAGTCCGCCAATCCGCGCCTTTCTCAACACATTTCCGACTGGTTCCGCCTACCTGCCATGGTTTGGGCGCCGGTCGCAGCCGCCGCGCTTTGCGTGGTTTTATTTGTCTCCACGGCAAATCTGCGGCGCGGCGGAGAGCGCCTTCTCCCGCCCGTCGCCGTTTCTCTGATGGCGAATCGCGATGTGGCGCAGGTGGCGCCCGCGCACCATCCCCTGTTTCTGCATCTCGACACAACTGGTCTGGATCTGAAGTCGCCATCCGTCCAGCTCGCCCTGGTGGACGCCGCGGGCCACCAGCTTGAAGAAGAAACGGCCGCGCCGGCTCCGTTTCTGGATTTCAAGACCACGAGGCCCCTGAAACCAGGCGTTTACTTCGTCCGCATTCTCAAACCAGGGTCTTCCGATCCGGCGCGTGAATTCGCCTTGGACGTGCGATGACGTTCGATAAGGTCGCGCGTTAGAATTCGCGGCGATGCAGCCGTCCGATATTGAACCGCGCCGTATCGGCAATCGCCATCACCGCCATCACCCCGGCCTGGACTGGATCGGTAACCACCAGGTCGGCCGCGTCGGGAACGCTTCCGGCCATATTCAGGCTGATCACCAGCATGCCTTTGGCGCGAACTTCGCGCACCGCCGCTTCAATGTCGCCTCCCATCAGCGCGCCGGCCAGCACCAGCGCCTTGGCTCGCGGTAAGCGGCTGACGGCCCTTACCGCCTCGGCCAGAGCTTGTTCTCCCACCAGCGGAATGGTATCCACGGAGATGTGTTCGCCGCGAATGTTATGCCGGTCGGCCTCCGAGACCGCGCCGATCGCCACTTGCCCCACCTGCGCGCCGCCGCCCATGATGATGATCCGCTTGCCGTAGATCTTTTCGAGCACCTGCACCCGCTCCACCGTCCGTACGATGTCGAGCCCTTCCAGGTCCTGGATGAGTTGCACCGGCTCCTCAACATGCACCTCGAAGTAAATGCGCGAACCTTCGACTTCGTCCTCCAGAATCGCCACCGAGGCAATATCGCCCTGGTTCTGCGCGATCACTCCCGTCAGCCGGTGCAAAATTCCCAGTCCGGAATCCGCGTGGATGACCAGCCCCGTTTTGTCAGACGTCACGATATCATCAGTTTAGAATGAGCAAGACTTTAGCCATCGGGTTCGGCGTCGGCGTGGTCGTGCTCGGCGTCGCGCTCGCGTTTATCGTTTACGGCAATCGCGCCAGCTATCTGCAGCCTACGGGTCATATCCTTCAAATTCGGACCGCCCCGCTCGACGATTCGAGCTCCATTCTGCTGGTGGATTTCGAAGCCACCAATCCCAGCGGCCGCGAGATGACCGTCCGCTGGGTCACGCTCGGCATTCACAAGGCCGATGGAACCGCGCCCGACAACATGGCCATCGCTGGTTCCGACCTGCCGTTGCTCTTTCGGGCCCACCCCGAACTCGGCAAACTTGAACACCCGCCCGCGCATGAAAGGGAGCACATCGAGCCCGGTCAAACCGTGGATCGAATCATCGCCGTGCGGTACGATTTGCCGGAGAGCGAACTGAAACAGAGAAAGGACCTGCAACTCGTTGTCGAAGACGTTACCGGACCGAAGCTGGAACTTACTGCGAAGTAGCCTGCTATTCCTGTCCTTTGTGCAAGCCGGCCTCGCCGACCAACTGCCCGCAGGCACGGAACTTCATCTCCGGCTGACCGATCCAGTGGGTTCGGCGGCATCTAAATTGAAAGACCCGGTTCATGCGGTGGTGATCGCGCCCGTTTTATCGGGCGATCGGACGCTGGTCCCCGCCGGAGCGGAGGTTACGGGTGAAGTGCGGGAAGTCTTGGCTTCCGCCGCGCAAGGCAACGACAGCAAACAGGCCAACCTGCTGCTGGTTTTCACTCGTCTGAACGCGTTGCCAGTTTCTACCAGGCTCACCTCCGTCGACAACGCCCGCGAGACCGTCGATTCCGAAGGCCACATCATCGGCATCGACCCCTCCAAGACGCTCTCCTCGGAAGCCGATCGCGGCATCAATAAATTGTCCGAGCGTTTTGGTTCGTTCGGCTCCATCCTCGAAGCCGCGAAAGGGGCTATCGTCAAGCCCACCGATCCGGAAATCACCTATCCGGCCGGGGTTGAGTTTTCCATCACGCTGCTGAAGACGGTCACCGTTCCGGCCCAGGCCACGCCGAAGCTCGGCTCTTTCAATGAAGCCGATTTGCAGCGCATGGTCGCCGACCAGCCCATTCGCGCCAACGCCGCCAAACCGCCCAAGCCATCGGACCTGACCAACATGATTCTGATCGGCACGGAAGACAATATCCAGGCGGCTTTCACCAAAGCGGGCTGGACCGCCGCGGCTACTCTGAATGAAAAGTCCAAGCTCGAAACAGCCCGCGCCATTATCGAAGACCGAGGCTACAAGGAAGGTCCCGTTTCCGTTCTTTATATCGATGGCCGCCCGCCCGATATTGTGCTCGAGAAGGCCAACGACACCTTCGACAAGCGCCATCATCTCCGCATCTGGCGCCGCCCCGGCACGTTCAACGGTCTGCCCATCTGGATCATGACCGCGACCCACGACACGGCCATTCAGTTCTCTGAAGCCGACCACACGTTCATTCATAAGATCGATCCGAACATCGATTTGGAGCGCGCGAAAGTGGCGAGCGACCTCCTGTTCACCGGCACGGTGCGCTCCATCGCGCTGGTCGAGCGTACGGCGCTTCCACCGAACCCCACCAACGCCACCGGCGACCAACTGCTCACCGATGGCCGCATCGCCGTGCTTCAAATTGATTGAATTCACCGGGCAGGCGATCCTCATCGAGTTCCGGCCGCGCCTTCGCGCGCACCGGGGCAAACTCGGTGAGCATGGTTCCGATGAGCGTGGTGCGGAAGTCCACGCGGCCAGCTTTCTGCACCGCCGTCTGATCATCCTCGATTCCGCGCTCCTCCGTAACAAGCGCGAGTGCGAACGCATCCTGGCGCATGAGATCTTCCACTTCGTCTGGTGGAAAGCGCCGGCTATTCGAACGGAATACGGCAGCCTGATCGGCCGTGAATTCATCACCGCAACACCAGGAGAAATGGGCTGGTCGGCCGACTGGCGCAAGCAGGCATTGCGCGCGGGCGACGTCGCCAACAACTCCCGCGCCTTCAGGGAATACCTGTGCGAAAGCTTTTGCGATTCGTGCGCCTGCCTGCTTCTCGGGATCTCGCGGCACGAAGAGATCACGCTGCCCGCTTCCGCCCGTAAGATTCGCCGCCATTTCTTTGAAGCGAATCTGGCTGGCAGGCGTCTTAAGGTGTAGGTCGTAAGATATAACTAGAGTGTTGAACCGCGTATCCAAAGCTATACCCGTCGTTGCCGCAGCCGCTCTGCTGGGGTGGGCCGCCTGCAATACGCACCGCGTTCATACCGATTCCGGAAAGAACGCCTCGGGCCGCAAGATGGCGCCAGACTTTGCTTTGAAAGACGTGGATGGGCGCACTGTGCATCTCTCCGACTATCGCGGCAAAGTGGTGGTGCTCGATTTCTGGGCCACGTGGTGCGGTCCGTGCCGCCTCGAAATTCCCTGGTTCACCCAGTTCGAGCAGCAGAAGAAGAATCGCGGATTCGCCGTGCTGGGCGTCTCCATGGATGACGACGGCTGGCCGGTGGTGAAGCCCTTCCTGAAAGACCTGAAAGTGAACTACCGGGTGATGCTGGGCGACGATCACACCGCCGATATGTACGGTGGCATCGAAGCGCTGCCGACCACTTTTATTATTGACCGCGATGGCCGCATCGCCGCCACCCACGTCGGACTCGCCGGGAAGGAAGAATTTGAGGATGCCATTGAAAACCTACTTGCGTCTGGCGGCTCTGGCGCTGCCCCTATTACCAGTTCTCCTAGCCCAGTCGCCCCGACTCACGGTCTCTGATCCGCCCGCGCTGACGCTGAAACACGGCGCGGCCGGCGACGTGAAGATCACGGCCACGTTGAACGAAGGCTTCCACGCGAATAGCCACACGCCCAGCGATGAGAACCTGATCCCGTTGAAGCTCACCTGGGAACCCGGCCCGGTAGTCGCGAAGGACGTGATCTATCCCAAGCCGAAGATGGAGAAGTACGCCTTCTCGCCCGATCCGTTGAGCGTGGTTTCAGGGTCGTTCGACATCACGACGAAGTTTGCGCTCGCCCCCGGCGCGGCTTCAGGCATGTCCGTATTGACGGGCAAGTTACGTTACCAGGCGTGCAGCGATCGCGCGTGCTTCCCGCCGAAAACCGTGGAAATCAAGCTGCCGGTGAACATCCAATAACCGCGATGGAAACGCTTGCCACGATTGCTCCGAAGATATGGCGCCATGCCGTGGATACCTTTGGCACGGAGGAGCGTGCAATGCGCTGGATGCGTCAACCGCTTGCGCAATTGGGAGAGCGAGCGCCCGAGCGTGTTCTCGTCGAGGACAGCGGCAGCGATGCGGTGGAGGCTGTTCTCTCGCGAATCGATTATGGCGTCTATTAATGGCCGGCTCGGCGCGCCTCCCTTGGGAGCAAGCCGCGAGCGTTTCAATTCGATCCAAGGCCGATCTTAACGCGGTCGATAATGCATACTTGTATTCGTGGAATGGCGAAGCCGCATTCTTATTGCCCCGTCGATTCTCGTGGGCAAACCTGTCATTCGCGGGACGCGTCTGTCCGTCGAATTCGTCGTGGGTCTGCACGCCGCGCGGGTTTCGCGTTTTCGCCGGATAGGAGATAGGATGCACACGAGATTGTTT
>PLFE01000052.1 GCA_003136675.1 Bryobacterales bacterium | reverse complement strand
TGATGACGGCCCTGGCCATGATCATTGGCATGATTCCCATGGCCATCGGCATGGGTGAGGGCGGCGAGCAAAACGCGCCATTGGGCCGCGCGGTGATTGGCGGTCTATTGGCTGCTACCGTTGCCACTTTGTTTTTTGTGCCCAGCGTCTTTGCCTTGTTGCATACTTTGGCGGGAACAAAGAAGGTGACCGAAACCGCGGCGGAACCCGTTTCCCAGAAACGCGAGAATTGACATATGCAAGCAGAACAGATACATACGCAAGTAGAACAGACGCAAACGAAGCATGCCGGGGTTAAACTCACAGGTCTACTCGCGCTCGTGCTTATTGGCGCCGCTGTGGCAGCCTATGTCGTCTGGTCGGGCATTCATTCGCGCGTGGAGGCCGACAACGCGCTCAAAACAGAAACAGATAAACTCGCTGTTGCCACCGTATCGGTGGTGGCGCCTAAAGTCTTGCCGGGCGCTGAGGAAATATCTCTGCCCGGCAATATGCAAGCCTTCATTGATACTCCGGTTTGGGCGCGCGCCAGTGGCTATTTGAAGACCTGGTATGTGGATATTGGCGGGCATGTGAAGAAGGGCCAATTGCTGGCTGAAATCGAAACGCCTGAAGTGGATCAGCAGTTGCTCCAGGCAAGGGCGCAATTACAAACAGCCGAGGCGAATCTCAAGCTGTCGGAAGTGACGGCCGAACGATATACAGACCTTTTCAAGACAGACTCCGTAGCAAAACAGGACGTGGATAACGCCGTGCAAGGCGAAGCGGCTAGAAAAGCTGACGTTGCTTCAGCGCAGGCCAATGTGTACCGTCTGGAGCAACTTGTTTCGTATGAGAAGGTAGAGGCGCCGTTTTCGGGTATTCTCACGACCCGCAATATTGATCAGGGTGGTTTGGTGAACCAGGGGGCGAACACGCCAGGGAAAGAACTCTTCCACGTAGCCTCGATCGACACCTTGCGGATTTATGTAAGCGTGCCTGAAATGTATTCGCAGGCAGCTAAGCCAGGGGTGCAGGAGTATCTCACGCTGAGTGAGTTTCCGGGCCGGAAATTCTTTGGCAAGGTTGTGCGCAACGCCAATGCGATAGACCAATCGTCGCGCACTTTGAATGTGGAAGTGGATGTTGCGAATCCGACTGGCGAATTGCTTCCCGGCTCGTACGTCGCGGTGCATTTGAAGCTGCCTTCGAACATTCCGGCGGTTACGGTGCCATCGAACGCGCTGTTGTTCCGATCGGAAGGTTTGCGCGCCGTGCGAGTGACGGATGGCAAAGCTGAGTTGGTGCCGGTGATAATGGGCCGCGATTTCGGCGATACCGTTGAGCTTGTTACGGGCATTAAACCGGGCGACAAAGTTGTGGTGAATCCCAGCGATTCGATTACCGATGGCCAAAAAGTGGAGATTGCACAAGAATGAAGTGGCTTTCTCTGATTCTGTTGTGTTTCCTGGCCAGTTGCACAGTGGGTCCGAAATACGCCCAGCCGACCGTCCCGACTGCGCCCGCGTACACGGAATCGGCCGGTTGGAAAACGGCGCAACCCAGCGATGCCTTTCAAAAAGGCAAGTGGTGGGAGATTTTCAATGAACCCGAACTGAACGCCCTGGAAGAACAGGTAAACATCAACAACCAGAACATCGCTCAGTACTTCCAGAATTTCATGGCCGCGCGTGCACAAGTGAGGGAAGCTCGGGCGGGGTATTTCCCTACAGCATCCGTCGCGCCTTCCTACACCCGGACGCAAACCGGTGGGAAGACCGGTCCTTCTATTCCCGGCGCATCGAACACGACCTCCGATTATTCCCTGCCGTTCGACGTCTCCTGGGAGCCGGACCTTTGGGGCCGCGTGCGCAACACCGTGCGCGAATATCAATTCGCCGCGCAGGTGAGCGCAGCCGACCTCGAGAACGAGCGTCTCACCGAACAAGCCGACCTGGCCGTCTATTACTTCGAACTGCGCGGTCAGGATGCGCTGCAGGATCTCTATAACCGAACCGTCGCAGCCGATCAACAATCGCTTGAACTGACGCGCGCTCTGGTCGATACGGGGATCGATAGTCCCGAATCGGTGGCTCAGGCCGAAGTGACGCTCGAAAACGCCGAGGCCGCGGGAATCGGCATTGCACAGAACCGGGCGATTTATGAGCATGCCATCGCCACTTTGATCGGCAAGCCCGCATCCACTTTTTCCATGCCTGTAAAGATGCTGGCGACTCCCGTGCCCGCGATTCCGGTGGGCGTTCCTTCGGAACTGCTGCAGCGGCGTCCGGATATCGCGGCCGCGGAACGCACCATGGCGGAGGCCAACGCGCTGATCGGAGTTGAGACGGCGGCTTTTTATCCAACCGTGGATCTGAGCCTGAGCGGCGGGTTAAGTTCCTCGCTCATCTCGAAACTGTTTTCAGTGCCGGCGCTCTTCTGGTCGCTCGGTTCCTCGGCCTCCGAAACCATCTTCGATGCCGGATTGCGAAGAAATACAATCGCTCAATACACCGCGACTTACAATGCGGATGTTGCGGCGTATAAGCAAACCATACTGACTGCATTCCAGCAGGTGGAAGACTATATTGCGTCGGTTCGCGTGCTCTCGCAGCAGATCAAAACGGAGGATGCGGCTGTCGCGTCCGCGCAAAGATATCTCGACCTGGCGAACGCGCGCTATCAGACCGGTCTCGATCCTTACCTGGACGTGATCACCGCGCAGACCACCCTTTTGTCCGATCAGCAAAGCGCGGTGACACTGCGCGTGAACGAGATTACGGCGGCGGTTCAACTGGTTCAGGCGCTAGGTGGCGGATGGAACCAGACGCAGATTCCCCCGGCTTCGCAGATTGCCAGCCAGGCTGCGGCGAATCAGGCGCCTGCGGCTCCATAAGCTTACTCGGGACTCGCAGGTCAGTGCTCCCACGTCATCGTGACCAGATACGTCCCGGGGTTTACGTTCGCGGCCCCGGGCCGGAAGTGGAAGGGAAGATCTGCGCGACTCCACCTTCCAAGGGAGCGACCACTAGTTTCAGCCCGACAGCACGAAGGATTGCAGCTAGGCTATTGAATGTTGGGTTGCCGTATTCCGATAGCGTCAGCACCTAAGTACTCGGCGATCTCGCGGGGTGTCGGTTCCATGTCTCACACGCGCAGCCCTTGTCATATACAAATCACACCGCGGATGGTATCACGCTTCCCCCCCCGCATTCCAAACGAAAATCACGGAGACGCTTTGCCGAGTGTCATGGAGACCATGGCCGGTGCCTGCTAAAAAGCAGGCTCCAGACCGAAACCAATCACACCTTGGCCGGAATCCCAAGTTGCGCGCTCGAAAGCTCCAGTGTGCGGCTTTGAGTTACGGCTTTCGCATACGCCGTTGGGGGTGACCCGGCCGCCCAGTAGAGCGACACCATCCCCCAGGGTTCGTGGAAACGTGTCTTGCTCGCCTGCACCATGGCCGCCAGGTTCTTTTGCAGTCCGTCGCGCTTCTTTTTGAACTCGTTGTTCTCGACAAGCGTCGCGGGGTCGGCGGCCTGTACAAAGTTCCGCATATCCTGAACCAGCGTGCCGGCCCTCACCATGCCGTTGGCCCAGTCCGTAATCACCATCACATCCCCGATCAGGTATTGAACCCGGACATCGGAGGTGCTCAGGCCGACCAGAGGACCAAGGTTGACATTCGCGCCGATCGCGACAGCGCTGGGCCACAGTTGATCGTCGACGATTTTATAGCGAAGTTCGTCGATCGCCTGGTTGTTCGGGTCGAGCAGGGCCCGCATGGCCTTGCGCCCAATTTCGAGATAGTCGTTCTTGGTGTGGATCTGGGCGTGTTCGTCAAAGAACATCGCCTGGCAATCGGGATCTTTCAACGATGTCCGCAAGACGCACGTCGAGGGGCCTCCATCGTTGAACGCCTTCAGCGTCGCGGCCTTCCGCTCCGCCGGAAGAACGTCCAGCGCAACAAACCAGTTGAGGTAATCGCTAATAATTTTCTGGTTCGTGTTCTGATTCAGTGCGAAATGCATTTGCTCGCAATCGAAATCGGGAAGCGCGATGGCCTTTCCCGCCCGATACGTCGTGGTTGCCAGCACGGAATCGAACATCACCTTGCGCAGGGCCTCGCTCCGCGCGGGCTCAACCAGGGCACTGATGTTAGTGCCGGTCACCGTTTCCTTGATGGTCACGTCGCCAGACACGCCGTCCGTGACGATCTCGCTCTTGCGGATCAGTTGAGAGACCGTGATGTAGTTCAGGATGCCCAGCAAATTGACTTTCAACTCGACCCCGTGCTGGCGGGTCTTGGTGAGTACGCTGTTCAGCATTTTAATGCCGGGAGCGAGAATGCCCCCGGGCTGCATGGTGTCCTCCATCTGGGTCAGCAGGCTCAGGTCTCCGTCAAGAGCTTTATGAACCGCTAGATTCGCCGCCGGGGTGAGAAGGTCGGGCTGGATCTCATACTGGAATGCGGCCTGGTCGTCCGTGATCGCGGAAAGCGTGAGGTCGAGCGAGGCCTGCAGGCTATGGTCGAGGCCGCTCTTGATGGCCGCGCTCAGGGTCTTCACTTCAACGGGCTGCAGATCGGCAAGCAGTTTCTCGTCGCCGCCAGTCTGGTCTGTGCTGATGGAACCAAGGAATGCTGCGATGAGATCCTTGCCGCCCAGTTTCGCGGTGATTCCGGCGGACGCGGTAAGGTCGGCCTTAAAGGTGGTTCCGCGTTCCTGGAGATAGCTCAGTTCGATGGTCTTGAGATCGGTGCGGCGCGCGCGCAGTTGATAGGAGCCGGAAATGGTGAAACTGGCGCTGAGTCCTGCCGTGGCGCCGGCCTTAATGGCGATTTTGCCTTCGCCCAGCGGCAGCGAGACAGACGCCAGCGGATTGGGCGCAGCCGAAACGCTGATCCCTCCGGAAACCTTGAGCGAGCCCTGTCCCGATACGGTGGCAATATCGTCTTCCCGGAGGTCGTTGAGGTCCGAGAGATCGGCCGGGATCACAAAGGATGATAGTGTCTCGCCCAGCGCATCGCCCAGCGTCGGCTCGCCCTGGCCGGTGTTGAAAGCCCTCAGGTATTCGAGGCTGATTGTGCTGGTGTTATCGAACCCGAACGTGAGGTCCCCGTCGGAGCCGCTGACGCCCAGGTCGAGTGAGCCCTGGAAGCCGACGCCCAGATAGGCGGTACGGTTGGGCACTTCCGCGGGGACGTGAAACGGGTCATTCTCAAACAGACTCGTGCCGGGGCTTGCGTTCACGCGAATCGTCGCCTGGCCGCTGGGAGTCACGTCGATTTCCGGCTTGGTGTTGCCGAGCTGGAACTTGTGCTGCGCCTTGGCCTGGAACTGAATCGGCTTCGGGGCGGCTACGCTCAGAGTGCTGTCTTTCTTCGCCTGAAAGTCGGGAAGCACTGCCAGGTGCAGTGCTTCGGTCTTGAGGTACTTGATTAAAGAGGAGGCTTGGGTAAGATCGACTTTAATCGTTGGGATCGGCTGATCAAGCTGGTCCGTAACTTCGATGTCGGCCATGATGGGGGATCTCCTTTCGAGATTCTATAAAGAAAGGCGGGGAAATTCAGCAGAAAAGGACAAAAATATGCGGTTGTATTAAGAAATTAACCGAAATGCGAACCAGAGAGGCGCGTTTTCTTCAGACGACTATGGTAAAACCGAGCGCACACATTACCGCGGAAATGATCATCGAATTCGCGGGCTGGCTCGCGCCAATCGAGATCTGCCACACGCCCTTCGCTACATTTTTCGTCTCCGCGCCAACGAACTGCGGGTCACCGGCGATTCCTTGCCAAGGGTTCGCGGAAGCGGGTGACAGCCAGCGCGCCTGGACCGTGTTGGGCGGAGACCCAATCTGAAGGGTCAAGCCCACGCCCCCGGATGGGCCCGCGTCGCCGTCGGCGAGCGCCGAAAAGGTCGGGTCAATTTCCGCGCGCTGGGGGTTGAAGTGACGGATAGCCCAGAATGGCGAGGCGCGGTCGATCTGCCGCCATTCCGGCAGGGATTCCGGAAGCGCCCGGAGTTTGCCTGGCTTAACGATCTGGGTGAGGATTGTTGCGTAAAAGTCGCGATCGTTACAGACGATCATCAAGTCCGGATTCAGCAGTGAGAGATGGTAGGTGTCCCATGTAGGCTTGGCGTCACGTGCCTGATAGTAGTCCCTCCCTTGGAAGACCCAGGTGGCGTGTCCCAGGATGCTGGTGGGCTGGCCCGGTCCAAAGATCGCCGGAGGCACCGCGGTTACAAATTCGTAGAATCCGCAGCTCTGGTGCGCCACCATGCCAAGCGGCACCACCTGACTTCCGTCCGGCGCATGATCATGAAACCGCCTGGCGCCGAGCATCGAAAGCCGCACGGTACTTCCTCCTTGACGCCCTTCGAGCGTTTTCAGCAGAGCGCCTTCCTGGACGGCTTCGAGCGGTTCCGTGGCATACAACCGCGCCGTGGTCATGGCATCGCGCCGTTGGCGCGGGTTTCGGTCCTCGATGGCGAAGGGCTCCTGCGCGACTACGACGGTCTCGGTGTCAGAGGGAAGCCAACCAAGAATTTGACTGACCTGTTCCCGGTTGCCTTAGCAAAGGACCGGTTCCGGGCGGCGGCCGCGAGGTCGTGGCCTTTCACCGCGTCCTGGAACTGCTGAACGGTGGGCTGAACGGCGGGAGACTGTGCACGGTTGTAGAGAGCCGCGCACAGTATCAGCAGACTCGCGCGGAGGATGGGCATGGTGTTTAGTCTACCGCTGGGACGGCTGGACGAGGATCGTGTGACGGTTCCTCGACTGTCACAAGCGACTGGCAGCGCCCGGAAGCGCGAGGACTTCCTCCGGGGAAGCCGTCCCCGTGCCACTCTTCTGGATTGTGATGGCGGCAATGCGGCTGCCAAACTCGGCGGACCTTACCGCATCGCCCGTAAGGAACAGCGCCGCCGCTGAACCGGCTGCGAAGCTGTCGCCTGCGCCGCACACATCCACCGGGTGCTCCACTTTTCTCACGGGCACGATGGTTTCGCCGCTTGAGTCGACCACGTGAACGCCATCGCCGCCTCGTGTCACATAGAGTACGGGAGCCCCGGTGTGGCGGCGCAGTCCAGTTAGATCCGTGGTCCAGTACCCGGCTTCGGTCCAGTTGGGCTTCAGGGAAACCTGTTTGAACAAGTGGGCGCGGCGGCGCGAATCCGCCAGAAACACTTTGTCCGGATACTTTGGCGCCAGTTGGGCCAGCAGGTCGCGCACGGCCGCTGTCACGACGCCGCCGGAGTCCGTTTCAGCCTGATCGGAGATCAGAATCAGGTCGTGTTCCTGAATAGCGCGCCGGAGGCGGTCGAGCACCTGGCGCTCGGCTTTCAGATCCGGTTGATGGATGAAATCGACGCGTGGCAGATCTTCCACGCCCGTCATGCCATTGATCAGCTTGGTGTAAGTGAACGTCAGGCTGCCCGCGGCTTCCACCAGCAGTTGCTCCTCAATGGCGCGCTCGCGCAGCGCTTTGCGCAATTCGAAGCCATGTCCGTCATCCCCCACCGCGCCGAGTACGGAGACACGCCCCACCTTCAATGCCGCGAGGTTACTCGCGATGGTGCCACCCGCGCCAGGAGTAGTGATGGATCGAGTGACCGCAATTCGCGTGATTCCGGTTTCGACGGAGGGGATAGACAGTGCGGGATCGTAGTAACACCAGCGGTCGAGGCAGATATCGCCCACCACTAACGCCCGCAGCCGGGGGAGTTCGTGAAGTATCTCGGCATCAGTCACGAAGGCACTTCCAGAGAGCGGGGAACGTGGCGCGATGATCCCCGCATAAGTAGAAGCTCTCGCCGCCATCGGCCACCGTGCGGACCAGGATGGTCTTATGCGGGCGGAAGTAATAGCCGGGGTCGGACTTCGGTAACTCGCCCCGAAAGTCGCCTTGGATCGGCAGTAAGTCGAATACGGCCGTGGTGAAGCGGCGGATCTGGCGGCCTTCCTGATGGGCTACGTTGCGCGCCATGGAGAGCGCTTTCAAATAGATTTCCGGACCCATCACGGCCGATCCGAAGTTGAGCAGAACGCCGCCTTCGAGGCGCTCCACGGCGGAAGCAAAGATAAGAAAGTCGGTATAGGACGCCTGGCCGGCCGCGGCAGCGTCGAAATTGGGGTGTTGGTGCAGAATGTCGTAACCGATGCCGATGTGGATCGTTACCGGAATGCCGGCTTCCCACGCGGCGGCGAGCACGCTGATGTCGCGATGCGGGAAGCGCTCCAGAATAATGCCCTCGCCCACATGCTCGCCGAGGCCCATGCCGAGCCGCGCGGCGTCCACCGTCCAGTCATTCAGAAAGCCGGTTTCGCGCCACAGGCCGAACTCGCCCGTGCGCACATAGCGGGCCACGCTCTCGGTGGTGGCGCCGATGCGCGCGAGTTCGAAATCGTGGATCATGCCCGCGCCGTTCATCGCAATGTGATCGATCACGCCGCGGCGGATCAGGTCGATGATGTAGCGGGAGACGCCGGCGCGGATCAGATGCGCTCCCATTATCAGGATTCGAGCTGCCCCGGTTTCCCTTGCCGCCCTCAGTTGCTGGGCGATGTGCAAGAGGTCGGGATGCTCGAAGGCCGGCGCGCCTTCCGCCGACGCTTCGCCCGGGACCGGGAAGCGGGAAAGATCGAGATCGTGACGGCGTTCGGCGAGCGGTTGCACGCGCAGGCGCGAACGGTCAAACGTGCGATATCGCGTGCTCACTGGAAAATAGCGCTTCCGACAATTCGTCCAGATCGAGGAAGTTCGGAATGATGAAGCCAGCGCCGGATTTGACTAAGCGCTCCCGCTTCCACTCGTCCACTTTGCGGCACTCGGGCTCATCGGTGGCCACGCCCACGGCCACGCCGTTTACCTCGTGGATGTTTTCGATCTCCACGTAGCCATCGCCGAAGCCCAGGAATTCATCGCCGCGAAATTCGGAATTGGCGATCAGCCCTTGAATCAGGATGCGTTTCGAGAAGGCCTTGTAATCGTCCAGCGCTCCGAAAACGCCGCCATCGAAGTAACTGGTCACTTGCAGTAAGTTGGCTTCGTGGCGCATATAGATCTGGTCGGTGCCGCTCGCGAGATACATCTTCAAGCCGCGCTCGCGCAGCATCTCGAGCATGTGCCTCGCGCCCGGCACCATATACTTTTCGGGATCGGCGTGGCCCGCTTCCAGCTCTTCCAGGCGGCTGGCGATCTTCTCATGGAGACGGCTCAGATAAAGCTTTTTATATTCGAGGGGATCGGCGGGCGTGCCGCCGCGGCTGGCAACATTTTCGGCCAGTTCCACCATCTGGTACATGGTCTGCTTGCCGGTGAGGCGGCCCACAAATTCGCGCACAATTTCGGTGAGTTCGGCTTCCGTTTCGCCGCTCTTGGTTGCGCCGATGATCTCGACCATCATGGGGACCATCACATCCATCCAGCCCGAGCGGATCGTGGAAATGGTTCCGTCGAAATCGAAGAGCGCTACCCTGGCGCGCGCGGCGGAAGGTTTGGGGCGAAGGCATTCAATCACTCCAATATTTTGTCATAGCATTGGCTGCAAACGTGCTACACGCTTTGCCATGCGCTTGCCGTTCTCGATCCTGTTGCTGGCATTGTGTCCCTGGACAACAGGCTGGGCGGCGACCGTGTCTCCCAAACGCTCCATTGGTCTGACGGTCGGCGAAATCGAGGATTCCACAAAGATTGGGCCTGTGGGTCCGGGCGCCACCGGGCCGCGCGTGGTTCGTGCGCAGATTCTGCTGGATCGCGCCACCTATTCGCCCGGCCAGATTGACGGACAGTATGGCGATGATCTGGGTATCGCGATCAAGGGTTATCAGGAGGCGCATAGTCTGCCGCCTTCCGGCACGATCGACGCGGAAATGTGGGGTCTGCTGAACGCCGACGCCCATCCGTTGCTGATCGACTACACGATCACCGCGCTGGATGTCAAAGGTCCGTTCGAAGCCATTCCGAAAGACATTCAGGAACAGGCCAGGATGAAATGGCTGGGCTATGAATCGCCGGAAGAGGGTTTGGGTGAGAAGTTCCACTTGTCCCCCAAATTGCTGGCGGAACTGAACCCCGGCGTGGAGATGAAGAGCGCTGGTGTTGCGATCACGGTTCCGAATGTGCGGCGCGGACCCGGCGGCCACGCGGTGCGCGTGGTGGTATCGAAGTCCAGGCGGACTGTGACGGCGTATGGAGCCGGGGACAGGATTCTGGCGCAGTATCCCGCAACCGTGGGCGGGGAGCACGATCCGCTGCCGATCGGCCACTGGACGATTACAAGCGTGTCGCGGTATCCCTGGTACTTCTATAATCCCGATCACTTCTGGTATGCCAATCCGGCCGCGGCTACGGCCAAGGTTCCTCCTGGGCCGAGGAACCCTGTGGGGTCCGTGTGGATGGGACTTTCCAAAGAGCATTACGGTATTCATGGGACACCAGATCCGGGACATATCCGGCACGGGGAATCGGCCGGCTGCGTGAGGCTGACCAACTGGGACGCGAACGCGCTGGCTTTGATGGTGCGGCGAGGAACGCCCGCGATTCTGGAGGAATAAGATGCTTGTCGGCATCCTCATTCTTCTGCTGTTCGCCTCCACCCCCCAGATCGCGCCGCCGATTCAGGGGCTGCAGCTCAGCAGCGTGCGCGACATGTTCAATGAGATCCACAACGGGCATCCTCATGAGGCGATCGACATGATGGAGCCGCGCGGAACGCCGGTGCATGCGGTTGTTCCGGGCACCATCCGTAAACTGTTTCTCAGTAAGCCGGGTGGAATTACCGTGTACGAGGTCGATGAAAAAGAGGTCTACTGCTATTACTATGCTCACCTCGACCGCTATGCGGAGGGGCTGCATGAACAGATGCGGGTGGCCCAGGGGGATGTGATCGGCTTTGTCGGTTCTACCGGCAACGCAAATGCGAACGCCCCGCATCTGCATTTTGCGATTTTCGAGTTAGGGCCCGCCAAGGAATGGTGGAAGGGGAAGGCCATCAACCCCTACCAGGCACTGGTGGAAGCGATTCAAAGAACGAAGTAACTGGGTGTGATATTTTTATTTCGACAAAGGAAAAACGATGCTTTGGACGATTATTGTTGTGCTTGTGATTCTGTGGCTGCTGGGCTTTACTCTGCACGTTGGAGGCGCGCTGATCCATCTGCTATTAGTGATAGCGGTGGTTGTTTTGATTTTCAATCTGGTTAGTGGCCGCCGCGGTTGACTGGGCGGTTTGACCTCGCCGCCGCGGCGCGCGAGGAAATGATTCACGATGGGTTCACGCCCGATTTTCCACCGGGCACGATGGAGCAGCTTGCCGCCATCCGGAGCAGAAGCGCGCCCGCGCCAAGCGGCAACGTTCGCGATCTGCGCAGCTTGCTATGGTCATCAATCGATAACGATAGTTCGCGGGACCTGGACCAGATCGAAGTTGCGGAGCGCGTCCCGGGCGGCATTCGTGTGATGGTCGGAATTGCGGATGTGGATTCCGCCGTCGCGGCGGCAACGCCGATCGACGTGCATGCAGCATCGCAAACAACGTCGGTCTACACCGCAGTGAAGATCTTTCCGATGCTGCCCGAAGACCTTTCAACGGACCTGACATCGCTGAATGAAAACGAGGACCGGGTAGCCGTCGTCATCGAACTGGTCGTGTCTGGCGATGGTTCGGTTTCGGATTCCCAAATCTATCTCGCGCTGGTGCGCAACAAGGCGCAACTGGCGTATAGCCGGGTTGGTGCGTGGCTGGAAGGCACGGCTGGTCCAGACGCCAAAGTGGCGGCGTCGGCGGATTTGCAGGCACAGCTCAAGTTGCAGGACGAGGCGGCGGGTTTGCTGCGCGCTCAGCGGCACAAGATGGGTGCTCTGCAATTCGATAGGCCTGAGGCGCAGGCGGTTGTGACCGAAGGTCAGGTGCGCGGCGTGGTGGCCGCGAAAAAAACGCGCGCCGACGGATTGATTGAAGACTTCATGATCGCTGCCAACGAAGTGATGGCGCGGGCGCTCACCGCGAACGGCTCGTCGTCGATTCGGCGCGTGGTGCGTTCTCCCGAGCGCTGGGCGAGGATTGTGGAACTGGCGGCCCGGTATGGAGAGCCCCTGCCGGATGAACCGGATAGCTTGGCGCTCAGCGCTTTCCTGCAGAAGCGGAAGGCCGTCGATGCGATCCACTATCCCGACCTTTCTCTGGCTCTGATCAAGTTATTGGGCCCCGGCGAATACGTGCTTTCGAGGCCCGGCGATCGGGACCTGGGTCATTTCAGCCTCGCCGCGCATGACTATACACATTCCACCGCGCCCAACCGCCGCTTTGCGGATCTGGTGACGCAGCGGTTGATCAAGGCGGTGCTGGCGAAGCGGGCTGCGCCGTATTCGGACGCGGCGCTTGACGCCATCGCAAAAAACTGCACGTTAAAGGAAGACGCGGCGCGTAAGGTGGAACGGGCGATGGATAAGCGCGCGGCCGCGGTGGCCTTTCAAAATCGAGTGGGGCAGAGCTTCGATGCGATCGTCACCGGCGTTACGCCGAAGGGCGTTTTTGTGCGTGTGCCCGATCCGCCGATTGAAGGTCGATTGATGCGGGGTGAAGCCGGCGTCGATGTGGGCGACCGGGTGCATGTGAAGCTGCTGAGCACCGATCCGCAGCGGGGTTTTATCGACTTTGGTCGGTGAGAAGAATCAGAACTCGTTTGGGGGTGGGGAAGGGCAAGGGCCGGCCTGTCTGCTACCTCGGATCAGCAGCAGGCGAGCTGGCCGGAGCGGGGATCTCTTCGAAGGCGGAGGTGTCGCCACTCGATCAACGAATTCCTCCAAGAACATGGCCCCATTTCTTTCCCGTTCCACAGGGTCCATCATCATCCGCCTAAAGGTATGGTCCTCCGATTTTGTCCCCTCATTCCACGCGCCGCCACTTGCTAAGACGGCGCGTTTCCTTTTCTCTATCTCTGACTCGTCCATTTGGGGCTCCTTTCAAAGCTCCCTCGTGATCCTTGGCGTATTCGTTGCTTCCGAAACGCTCGCGTTACAGGGGATCATTTGCGTTTCGTATCCCGTTGCCCCGGCGCCTCGCAATGCCTTTTCCGGCGCCTAACTAACCATGCTTGGCCTCTTTCTGCAAGGCCTCGTGCAGCAGGAGCTTGATATACGTTTGGTAGCCGATCCCCTTGTTCTCCGCTAGCTTGCGGGCTGTGGCAATATCCTCGCTTGGTAGCCGGATGGTCACGGGCAGGAGTTCCCTTCTGGCCCTCGCTTGGGCAAGAACATCCTGCAATGAGAGGGTCTTGCCATTCCGCATGGCTGAACGCATGTCGGCTTCAACCGCCGCGCGGTTCTTCTCCCACCAGGCTACTTCCTCCCTCTCACTCTCAAAAGGCGGAATGATCAATTTCTTAGCCATGATTGCTATGTTCCTCGCGTAGAAAAATATTCATGCTTCGTACGTCGATCAGCGTCCCACCCTGTGATCGCCCGGATTTGCATATCGCGAATAGTGAATATCAAGATGAGAACCCGCAACGGGCCCGTTGCCCCGACAACCGTCCATCGTTCCTCGCCGTCGACGACCTCGTAGTCTCTAAATCTCCGGACCATTTCGGAACACTTCTTCCACCTCGAGCCTCTCGAACTTGTGCCGCGCCAGATGGGCGAGGTTGTCTTCGTCCCATTCGTTCGTCCCATTCGAAGGAGGCTTGCTCGTGCCTTCGGTCCACGTATTAATTGTGCATGTTTTGTCAATACAACGCGACTGATCAAGTGCAGCCGAAAACGAGGTGGAGTGCGTTAGCGCGCCAGCGGCTTCCTGACTGTCGCGGTTCGTGGCTAGAGTTTCGGGATGACCAGCTTAACCGGCGTTACCGGGGCCGAATCCGAATTCGGCGCGTACTGCAGCTCATACGCCGCGTCCTTTTTCTTGCTGTTCGAATTCCGGAAGTAGAGGAACCCGGCCGTGGGTTGCGAGATCGTATCTTCCTGGAGCGAGCGGTTGGCCAGTTCGGCCTCAATGCTCTCGCGGTCGTTATCGGGAATGCGGTCGGGGGCCCTACCTCCGCCGCCTACGCCGGTTCCGACGCCGACTCCCGCTCCCGTAACCACGCCGCCCGATTGCCGCGGCCGCCCGCTCTGGTCGTACGTCGGATAGGTTTCATAGCCGATCGTATTCGTGGTGGAGATTTCAACGGGGGATTTGATGGACGGGATTTGCGAAGGGGATTTCTTGCCCAGAGCGCGCGCGATCACCGACGGTGCGACGGGGCGCATCTCCGCGCTCTTGTCTCCCGTCAGGCGCAGCGTGAAGTCCTCAGGGGAAATGCGCAGATTGCCTGGATCCGGATAGAAGGCCACCTCGACGACGGTGTAGCCCTTGCTCGCCAAATCGAGCGTGAACGTACTGCGAACCTCGGCGGGCGAAAGCACAGCCGCGGCCAGCGTAGCCCCCACAACCTTGGCCTGCACACGGTAATCGTGCATGTTCGGGCGCGGGTGCATCGAAGGCGTTTGGGACCAAAGGGCGGCCGCCGACGCGGCGCCAAGGGCGAGAATCGATTTCCAGTTCATAGCGGCTCCTTTTTTTGAGCTGTTGCCTTTTGTATACGGCTCTACTGCTAACAGGTTACATCGAATTTGCCACAGGACGAACCCGGCACAGGACAAACTCGGCACAAGATAAACTCAACGATGGACATGCAGCGAATCACTATTTCCGAAGCGGCCAGGCACCAGGGCGAAAGTATCGAGATCGCCGGGTGGCTTTACAACCTCCGCAAGAGCGGCAAAATTGTCTTCCCCATCGTGCGCGACGGTACCGGCTTGATGCAATGCGTCGCCGTGAAAAGCCAGCTTCCGGAAGACGTTTTCGAGACCTTAAAGAACCTCACCCAGGAATCGAGCCTGATTGTGCGCGGCAAAGTAAGAGCCGAAGCGCGTGCCGCGGGCGGGTTTGAGATGGATGTGGAGGGCGTGGAAATCGTCCAGCGCGTGCCCGAAAGCGATCCATACCCGATTACGCCAAAGGAGCACGGCGTCGAGTTTCTGATGGACCGGCGGCACCTGTGGCTGCGCTCTCAACGCCAGCATGCCATTATTCGCGTGCGC
This sequence comes from Bryobacterales bacterium, assembly GCA_003136675.1. Classification (GTDB taxonomy): domain Bacteria; phylum Acidobacteriota; class Terriglobia; order Bryobacterales; family Bryobacteraceae; genus Bog-113. The sequence goes on along the minus strand of PLFE01000052.1, from coordinate 8,592 downwards.
CACGAAATCATTAAGGCCGTGCGCGATTATTTCGATAGCCACGGCTTCACGCTGGTCGATACGCCCATCTTTACGCCAGCTGCCTGCGAGGGCACCACCACGTTGTTCGAAGTGAATTACTTCGATGACGATAAGGCGTATTTGACGCAATCCGGCCAGCTTTATAACGAAGCGACGGCCATGGCGTTCGGCAAGGTTTACACCTTTGGGCCCACGTTCCGGGCGGAGAAATCGAAGACGCGGCGGCACCTGACGGAGTTCTGGATGGTGGAACCCGAGATGGCGTACGCCACCCTGGAAGACGTGAAGCGGGTGGCCGAGGAGATGATTCTTTTCGTGGTCGGACGCGTGCTCGAAAACCGCCAGCCGGAGTTGAAGACCCTGGAGCGCGATGTTTCGAAACTGGAGGCCGTCAGCGCGCCGTTCCCCCGGTTGAGCTACGACGAAGCGGTCAAAATTTTACAGGCGCACGGCAGCGAGATTCAATGGGGCGGCGATTTCGGCGGCGCGGACGAGACCATTCTCACGCAGCAATTCGACCGGCCCATCATGGTCGATCGCTATCCATCCGCCATCAAGGCGTTTTACATGCAACCCGATCCGGAGCGGCCGGAAGTGGCGCTGGGCGTCGATGTGCTCGCCCCGGAAGGCTATGGCGAGATCATTGGCGGCGGCGAGCGTGTGAACGATGCCGCGCTGCTGATCCGCCGGATCGAAGAGCACGGCCTGCCGCCCGCCGCGTTCGATTGGTATCTGGATTTGCGTAAGTTCGGCTCGGTACCGCATGGCGGGTTTGGCATGGGCATTGAGCGCTGCGTGGCGTGGATTTGCGGCCTCGAACATGTTCGCGAGACCATCGCCTTTCCGCGCATGCTCTACCGCCTCCGGCCCTGAGAATTCCCATGAAGCGGATTTGCATCATTGGTGCGCCTCTCGATATGGGGTCGGACCGGCGCGGCGTCGATATGGGACCCTCCGCATTGCGCGTGGCCAACCTGAATAAGAAACTGGCCGCGCTCGGATTTGAAGTGGAGGACCGGGGCAATGTTCTGGTGGAGCAGGCGGAGAGCGCGCCGCCCGGCCCCGCCGACGCCAAGTATCTGCCGCAGATTGCCGATACGTGCGAGCGCCTGGGGCGCATGGTGGAAAACGCCATGGATGACGGGAAGATTCCGCTGGTGCTCGGCGGCGACCATTCCATTGCCGTGGGAACCCTCTCCGGCATTGCCCGTCACTTCCAAAAGACCGGCCGGAAAGCAGGCATCATCTGGGTGGACGCGCATACGGATATGAACACGCCCCACACCAGCCCCAGCGGTAACATCCACGGAATGCCGCTCGCCTGTCTCATGGGAATGGGACCGGTTGAACTGGTGAATCTATTCGGGTTCGCGCCCAAGGTGGATGCGAAGAACGTGGTTCTGGTGGGCATTCGCGACGTGGACCGGCAGGAGGGGAAGCTGGTGCGGGATTCCGGCGCCACTTGCTTCACCATGCGCGAGATTGATGAGCGCGGGATGCGCGCGGTCATGTCCGCGGCGCTGGAGATTGCCAATCGGGGCACAGATGGCTTCCACCTCTCGCTGGATCTGGATGCGGTTGACCCCAATTACGCGCCGGGAGTGGGAACGCCGGTCAGCGGCGGCATGACGTATCGGGAGGCGCATCTCGCCATGGAGATGGCCGCTGATGACGGCCGCATGATTGCCATGGAGGTGGTGGAGGTCAACCCCGTGATTGACGAGGTGAACCGCACCGCGAATCTGGCAGTGGAACTGATTCTTTCGGCGATGGGAAAAAAGATTATCCAATGAAATTAAAGGTTGCAGTGGTTTATGGCGGCAGAAGCGGAGAGCATGAAGTTTCTTTGCGCTCGGCGGAATCGATTCTGAACGCCCTGAGCCCCGATAAGTATGAAGTGCGGCGATTTCTCATCGGCAAGGAAGGGAAGTGGAATCCCTTTCCGATTTTGCCCGAACCCGGTGCGCACCCGGATATCGACGTGATTTTTCCGGTGCTGCACGGCACCTTCGGGGAAGACGGAACCGTGCAGGGTTTGTTTGAACTGGCGGATCTGCCGTATGTGGGAGCGGGCGTGATGGCTTCCGCGGTTTCCATGGACAAGGTGATGATGAAGCGCGTCTGCCGCGAGGCGCACTTGCCTGTGGTCGATTGGGTGGAGATGGCGCGTGAGAAGCTCGATTTCAATCGCGCGGAAGCGGCGTTTGGATTTCCGGTATTCGTGAAGCCCGCGAATCTGGGTTCATCTGTGGGAATTTCAAAGGCGCATAATCGGGCGGAGCTGGAGAAGGCTCTGGAACTGGCGGCCCAGTTCGACCGCAAGATTGTGATCGAGAAAGCGATTGTAGGAAGAGAGCTCGAAATCTCGGTGCTGGGCAATCGCGAACCCGTGGCGTCCGCGCCGTGCGAGATTCACCCGTCGCGCGAATTCTATGACTACGAAGACAAGTACTTGCTAAACGAGGCGAAGTTCGACTTACCCGCCCAGCTTCCGCAAAAGGAGATTGACGCAATCCAGCGTTTGGCCCTTGGGTGCTATCGTGCAGTGGAATGTTCGGGGCTCGCGCGTGTGGATTTCCTGCGTGAAGCATCCACGGGAGAGTTGTTTATTAACGAAATCAACACGCTTCCCGGCTTCACTTCCATCAGCATGTATCCCAGGATGTGGGAGCACAGCGGCATTGGGTTCGCGGAGTTGATCGACCGTTTGATTAGCCTGGCGCTGGAGCGGCATCGAGAGAAGAAGGCCACGCGTTTTGCCCGCTAGACCAGGTAACGGACTTAGGTTTTTGTTGGCCGCGTTCCTCTGTGTCTGTTCCTTGAGTGCACAGGGCGGCCCAACGGTGTCCGCCGCGGAGGATGCCAAGATCGACCGCGAGGTGAAGCGCATCACCGATCTCTATGCCGTGGTGGATGCGCATGAGGCCGACCCGGTTTCTCCCGATCAGGCCATCTATCAAGGTGCAATCCCAGGCTTGCTTCGCAAGCTCGACCCGCATTCCGTGTTTTTCGATCCCGGTCAATTCGAGCAATTGAAGCAGATGGAGCGCTCCACCAGCAAAGGCTTCGGCACGGTCGTGTCGTTAATGCCGGGCCGCGTCATCGTGCTGCAGGCGCTGCCGGGAACGCCGTCGGCCCGGTCGGGAATTGCGCCGGGTGATGAGATTCTGGCGGTGAACAATATCCGGCTGGACCGGTTCGATCTGGAGCAGCTCACTCAATTCCTCACGGAATCGAGACAAAAGCCGGCGCAGCTTTACGTGAGGCGGACGGGAGTGTCGCACCTGCTCAGCATGACTTTGACGCCGGAGGAACTGCAGTCGAAGAGCGTGGACCGGGCCTTCTTGCTGCAGCCCGGAATCGGCTACGTACGGGTGGTGAGTTGGGAGTCGCAAACCGGCCAGCAACTGCACTATGCGATTGAGCAACTTGGGGGCGACAAGCTAAAAGGTCTGGTGCTCGACCTGCGCGACAATCCGGGGGGAATCATCGGCGCGGCGATGGAAGCCTGCGCCATGTTTCTGGAACCGGGGCAGACGATACTTTCCGTGCGCGGGCGGAAATCCGCGCCGGAAGTAGAGAAGGTGCCGGCGGGCGCTAAGCCATACCTTTTCCCAGTGGCGATTTTGGTGAACGGCAAATCGGCCAGTGCTTCCGAGATTGTCGCCGGAGCGCTCCAGGACCATGATCGGGCCACCATTGTAGGCGAGACCAGCTTCGGAAAAGGCTTGGTGGAGAGCGTGTTTCCGCTGTCGGAAAAAACCGGCATCGCATTGACCACGGCGCTTTACTATACGCCCAGCGGTCGCTCCATACAGAAGCCGTTTCAGGTGGGCGATTTCGAATTGGCCGCCACCGCCGCGCATCCCAACGAACAAAGCGAATTCCACACCGACAAAGGGCGTCCAGTGCGCGGCGGAGGCGGAATTACTCCCGACATTCTTGCGGAACCGGCTGCGCAGACGCGCGTCAGCATCGCACTCGAAGCATCGGGTAGCTTTGTTTCTTTCGCAACGGAGTATTGCCACAACCATAAAGTGGACGCGAATTTCGAAGTCACGCCGGAAGTGCTCGATCAGTTTCAGGCGTATGCGGCGGGGCGGCGGATTCAGCCCGGAGTGAGCGAATGGACCGCGAATCGCGCCTTCATCGAGCACCACCTGAAAGCGGAAATTTTGGACCAGGCGCTGGGCGTGGAACAGGGGGACGAAGTCGAACTTAGCTACGATCCTATGGTGCGCAAGGCTCTGGAGGCTGTGGTTGGGCGGTAGCGCGCACCGTTATTTTCGCAGCTCGGTCGTGCGTAATGCCCTCTCGCTTTATGGAATCCAGGCGGCCAACTATATCCTGCCGTGGTTTACTTTTCCTTATCTTTTGCGCGTCCTGGGCGTCGAAAAATTCGGCGCCATCGCGTTTGCCCAAGCTTTCGTTTCCTACTTTCTGGTGGTGACCGAATACGGCTTCAATTTCACCGCCACGCGTGAGATCTCCATTCACCGCGAGGACCAGCTGAAACTCTCGCAGATCTTCACCGCGACCATGTTGGCCAAGACGCTCCTCATGCTGGGGTCACTGGGTGTCTTCAGCGCCATGGTATTTCTGGTGCCGCGCTTTCGCGTGGATGCGCCGCTTTATTTTGTGACCTTCCTCTCCGTAATCGCCAATGTCATTTTTCCGCAATGGCTGTTTCAGGGCATCGAGAAGATGGAAAACATCACGTATCGCGAAGTGGGCGCGCGCCTGTTGGGTCTGGCGCCGACATTTCTGCTGGTGCATCGGCCGTCTGATTATCTGGTTGCCGCCGGCATCCAATCGGGTAGCATGCTGCTGGCTGGCATCGCCGGCTACGTGGGTTTCCGCAAAGTGACCACGGCGCGCCTGGTGCCCGTCTCTTTGCGCGAAATCAAGCGCACCTTCGTGGAAGGCTGGCACGTGTTCCTTTCCACTGCCGCCATTACGCTCTACACGCGAAGCAACACGTTCGTGCTGGGTATGCTGGCGAGCGACCGGGACGTGGGCTACTTCAGCGCGGCGCAGCGGCTGGTGGATGCGGGCAAGGCGCTCGTATTTCCTTTGACGACGGCGATTTTTCCGCACATCAGCCGCCTCGCGCATGAATCGCCCGAGAAAGCGGTGGCGTTTATCCGCCGCAATACTTTGCGGTTAACCGCGCCCTTCGCGCTCATCTCGGTGCTTTGGATTGTGGCAGCCCCGCTAGTGGGCAGAATCCTGTTCGGGCCTAAGTTCGGCCCCAGCGTTCCGCTGTTGCGGATTATGGCGCCAATCCCCATGGTGGTCGCCATAGGATCCATCTATGCGACTTACTATATGTTGGGCATGGGTTATAAGAAGCAATGGTCGCAGCTTATCATTTCCGCGGGCGCCTTTAACTTTGTCGTGTTAGTGCCGCTGTTGTATGTAACAAGTGCAAGTTATGCGGTGGCCATCACATGCACGTTGGTGGAGACCTGGGTGATGGCCGGGTCCTGGATCTTCTATCAGGTGAAGAATCGGACGGTATGATTCAGCGGAGTCAAATTGCGGAAGCCGAACGCCTGATCCGGCCGTGGATTCGTAGAACCCCGGTCGTCGACATCGCTGGTGAGGACTTCGGGCTCTCAGTCGTCTCCATCGTGTTTAAGCTGGAACTGCTGCAACACGCCGGCTCGTTCAAGACGCGCGGGGCGTTCGCCAATCTGCTCACGCGGCCGGTTCCGGATGCGGGGGTGGCGGCCGCTTCGGGCGGCAACCACGGCCTCGCGGTGGCTTATGCCGCGTGGAAGCTGGGCAAGCGGGCCACCATCTTTGTGCCGGGCGTCGCCTCGCCTGTGAAGATCGAGCGAATCCGTGCGCTCGGAGCAAAGCTCGTCATCGCGGGCGATCGCTACGCCGATGCGCTGTTGGAGAGCGAGCGGTTTGTAAAAGAATCCGGCGCGCTTCCCATTCACGCGTTCGAGCAGGAAGAAACGCTGCTGGGGCAGGGAACGGTGGGCCTGGAATTTGAAACGCAGGCCCCGGGGCTGGATTCGCTGCTGGTGGCTTGCGGCGGTGGCGGCCTGATTGGCGGAATCGCCGCCTGGTATGAAAACCGCGTCCGGATCGTGAGCGTGGAACCGGAAGCCGCGCCCACCCTGGCAAATGCCCTGGCAGCGGGACGGCCGGTGGACGCCCCCGCCGGCGGCATTGCGGCGGATTCCCTCGCCCCACGGCGCGTGGGCCGGATGATGTTCCCCATCGCGCAGCGCTTCATCGGGCGCGCCGTTCTGGTTTCCGATGAAGCAATAGTCGAAGCGCAGAACCGGTTGTGGCAGCAGATGCGCATCGTGGCGGAGCCGGGCGGCGCGGCGGCATTTGCGGCACTCCTTTCTGGTGCCTACGTTCCGGCAGAAGGCGAGCGCGTGGGCGTGCTTCTATGCGGCGGAAATACCAACGCTGTGCAGTTCGCGCGGGGATAGCCGATTCTAACCGGGCGCCTTTGTCCCTCTTTTCAGAGTTCCTGCGCTCTCCAATGTAGGAATCATTCAAATGAGGAAACAAGTCCGCCTTCTCTTCCAGTCGTTCGCGATGCTCCCGCTGTTAGCCGCCGGCATCGCCTCAGCTCAAACCATCACCGTCGAACCGCAAAGCGGTCGGCCGGGCGACACCTTCAACCTCGTCGTCTCCTTTGAAAGCTGTCCCGGCAGTGCCACGCTGGGCAAAGACAGCGTCAAGGTTTCAGGAAGCGATCTCACGGTGCGGACGTCCGGCATCAATCCTTCCAATTGTTCGAATGTGTATCCGGTGACCATCTCCAAAACCCCGGTGAATCGAACCGTGACTATTTCGGTTTACGATCAAACCGTCGAGACGGGTAAAGCCCCTAAGTGTCTCGGGACGCAAACCTTTCAGATCATCGATATGGCTGCCGGCCCGATTCCTCCGGGGCTGAAGCCTCAAGTGGACGTAATGTGGGAGGTGATGGCTGAGAAGCTCTGCAGCGATCAATTCGGCGTGCGCCTGGCGCGCAGCTATTTCTGCATTGATGTGCTGCTGGGGAATAACTCCGGGTATCCGTTGATTCTGGCGGGGGTCGGATTCGATCGTCAGGATGGAAGCAAAGAGATTCGCGCGGCAACGGGCAGTTATTTGTCCGAGCGGGCCGTGGTGCAGCGGGAAGAAGTCCTCAGCGGCCGGAACCTCACACTGCGGACTTTACAAGCGGCGGGCGCGCTGATTGGAGGCTTCGCCGGTTTCTCCGGAAACGCCGGACGGGAAGGGCGCATTGGGCTTTGGGCCACTGTGGTTGGCGGCACGGTGGCAAACGCGTATGCGGGTCTCGTTCCCGACCGGACTGTGAAGCAGGCCGGGAATCTTGACGATGCCGCACTGCGTGATGGGAAGGTGGTGCCGAATAACTCTCCGGTGCGGTTTACAGTATTCGTCGACCGGCAGACGATCGTGCCGTTTCTCATTCGGGATGTTGGCGATCAACTGGCCGAAGCGGACGTCCTGACCGCGCAGGCCACTCAGCTTAAGGCTCGGGCGCGTCTCGCCACAGAGGCTGAAAAAGATAAATTGACGAAGCAAGCTCAGGCCGACGAGAGAGAAGCCTCGGCGATCCGGGCACGAGTAAGCGGGATCTCCCTCAAGGCGAGCAAGAACAAGATGGACTTTCTGGCGCGTTCCACCCTACCGGCGGAAAAGGATCTGCTGGCGGTTCGGAGGGCGCTTGGAAAACTGATTGTGGTCGGCGACGAGATTCAGTATCTCCAGCGTGTTCAAGTGGATTCATCGGCTGTCAACCCGGAGATTCAGCCGGGACCTCAGGTGAGTTCGGTCAGCGGGTCGCTTCAGGCCGGCACGGCGACAACGATCACCCTATTAGGCCGTTACCTGGCCAATGCAACCGTTCAGGCCCCGCAGTGCAGCGGCCTGTCGCCCCTTCCCATTCCAGCGACTGTCGATAAGTCGGGCACCTTCATTACGATCACGGGCTTGACGGTTCCGTCGACTTGCCCGAGTCCGCTGGTGTTCATCATCAACAATGGCAGCGGGGCGATCTCTTTCCCTGTGACGGTAGATCCAGCCGACCCAGCTAAGCCTGCTCCCGCTAAGTGACCTGCGCCACGCCGGTCGCGCGGGTCGAACTCACAGCGCTCGGCCATCGCGGCTGGGAATGTGGATGAGATCCATTCCGTTGTTCTGGTAGAGCGCGCGCGTCACGCGCCCAGCCCCACAGCCAATCTCGACAACGCGCATGTGCCGCGGGTCCTTACCCTGGCAGATGTCCGTCGTATCGTTGTCGATTTGCTCGACTGCCGCGCGTTGGACCGACGCGAAGAACTCCTCGTCGGTCCAATCGGATTTCCCCGTGGCAAACGTAATGCCGCGCGTTCTCACGCGCACGCGCGTCCTACTCCTGTTGCATCTTTTGAAGAAGCGGCTGATCCATAGGCAAGCGCTGCGTAGTCGTCGTTGTCTCTCGGGCCAAACCCAGATGGTATGTTCGCACAGCCGCGCCTGTGTCTCAGCGTGGACGATGAGCAAGAATCGTCTACGCCCGAAACCCACCATCCGCGTTCATCCGCGTTT
>PLFE01000205.1 GCA_003136675.1 Bryobacterales bacterium | reverse complement strand
CTTGTGAAATTCGAGAGCGATGGGAGCGGCACGACGGATGGGATATTCGTGAACGGAATGTACGTAGCATATTAGTTAGTAAAGTCCGTTCTTGGATCTCAGGTCACCGCGGGCGCTTGATTATCTTTGAGAATTCGTCGAGCAGATGGTCATAGCGCCCAGGTTGAACAGGGGGATTTCCTTGAGTCGCTGCTTGCTCCATAGAGATGTCAAGCATTTTGTCCACGAAACGTCTCCACAATATTTTGGCGTTGCGCTTTTCTCGCAGTTGGCCTCCCACGCCGCCCAGAGGGGATGAGGCCAGCGGGGTTCGGCCCTCTGCTAACATCGCCTATGGTTCCGCGTCTACGTATCGTCCAGGGAAGTCTGTCTAGCCGCGTGCAGCCGCGCAGGATGATTGACAGGGTGTCAGCTCTCTGGGCCGCCGCGCTGCTCATTCTCACTGAATCAGTCTACCTTCCTTGGTCTGTGCTGCGCGGCAAGGATACCTTGTACGGCTGGGACTACTTCCTTCTGCACGCGCGTCGGCTGGCCTTTGCGCGAGACGCGATATTCGGTCGGCGGCATTTGGTTCCCGGATGGTATCCGCGGGAAATGCTGGGTACGCCCTTCAACGCAAATCTCCAGAACTTTCCCTGGATGCCTTCGCACCTGGTCCTCCTCTTTCTTGACCCGACCGTGGCTTATTCCGCCGGGATCGCGATCGCCGCGGCGCTTTCCGCCTTATTCACTTACCTCTTCTGCAGAAGGGCCGGGCTAACTCAGATAGCGGCAGTGGCGGCTGCGTGGACATTTGCCTGCGCTGGTTTCTTTTCCGCTCGCGTCATGGTAGGGCACTTGCTCACCCTCGAAGCGTACCCTTCACTGCCGTTACTGCTCTGGCTTGCAGATCGCGCAACCGACCCGCAACGGGCGAGGTCTCAACGGGCAGACACTCTGGCGCTCGCCTTCGGCGTCACCTGCGTGGTGGTCGCGGGGCACCCGCAACTCCCGGCATATTCCGTGGCGGCCACGCTCCTTTACGTGATCTGGCGCAGCCGTGGACTCGTTTGCGCGAGGCTTCTGAGCGCCGTCGTTCTGGGTGCGGGGGCAACCATGGTCGTCTGGTGGCCCATGCTGCTGCTCATCCAAAGAAGCACGCGCATTCTGAGCCTGAACCCGGCTTCCAACGATATAGTCATGCCTTATCGTCGGCTGCTCGCCCTCGCGATTCCTGGAATCGACGGCTGGGCAAACGGCGCGCAAGTTCCTCCCGGACATCCGTTCACGGGTTATTCGCATCCGGGTTACTTCTGGGACACCTTCGCGTACACGGGGATCTTGCCAGTCTTGGCGGCGGCGGTCCTCGTGATTTTGTGCGCGGTACGCCGGCGCTGGCCCGCGCCGCGCTGGGTTTTCCTGGCTGTGATCGGCGTGGCGGCCATCCTAGGCGCACTCCCTCTGTTGGACCCCCTACGCCACGCGATACCCGTTACTATTCTGCGCAGCCCGTCGCGCTTGCTCTACCTCTACACCTTCTCGGTTTCAATCGCATTGGGAGTTGGCGTCGATGCTTTTCTTCGTTGGGGTCCTTTCAAAAACCCAATATTCGCCCGGGTCGTCGTCTTCATTTGCCTCGCGCTGCACGGCTGGGACCTGGGTGGTGTCGCGCGCTTATTCATCCTTCCTACGCACTGGCATCCGTTGGAAGTTCCTGCTATCGACCAGATTCTCGCGCGCGAAGCAGGCGAGAGCCGGGTGGCAGTTAGCAGGGTCTTGTCGCTTCAGCTCGCCGAAAAACACGACGATCCTGGAGGATTTGACTCCATCTTCCTGGCGGACACTTACCGCACCTTAGCTTCGCTCACGGGTGCGCCAGCCGGTTGGAATGAAGAGTCGATCGATGCATCCACTTGGCCGGAATCGGCACTCCAAGCAACCGGTGCGAAATACGTCATTACGTGGCAGCCGAGGAAGGATCTCGATCTTATAACGACGGCCTCGGGACTTTGGATGTATCGGATAGACGACCCCGCGCCTCGCGCCGCAGGGCCCCCACGCGATAAGATCACGTATCTTAGACCCAGCAGCGATCAAATCGTGATCCGGAGCGAAGGCCCCCAAGCGGGACCGGTTTCGGTACTGGAAGCAAGCGATTCCGGATGGAGCGCGGATGTGGATGGAGCAGCCGCGCACATTTCCCGCGCGAATGGATTGGGCATGGCCGTCCAGGTCGCGGCGGGCAGCCATGAGATTCGGCTCCGCTACCGCACTCCTGGAAGAACAACCGGCATGCTACTTTCGCTCTTGAGCCTTCTTGTCCTGGCAGTTCTGGCGATGACCTCCGACGAAATAGGCAGGCTGGCGCAATGAAGGCGTTCCGGCGAGTAGCGCTCGCCGCAGCGTGGGCGTACGCGACGTACACCCTCTGGCTGATCGCTCGGATGTTCTGGTTCATCTGCTATTCCATGACGCGCGCGATCCACCTTGACGAACTCGTCATGATGGAGGAACTGCATCTCTTTCACCAGGGCAAATACTCGATTGGTTATTTATGGGCACCATACTGGGGCCATCGCATGCTGATCCCGCGTTTGCTCATGATGGCGGACGAGCGCTTCTTTCACTTCTCCAACACCCCGTTGGCGGTGGCGAGCTTGCTCGCGCAAGTTCTGACCACGGCGCTGCTCGTTTGGTTGGAGTGGCGGATGCTCCGGGAGGCACCGCATTGGTTGACCATTTTCGTGGTGGCGGCGACGGCTCATCTGGCGCTAAGTTCGCTGCAACTGGAAACCTTTCTTTTTGGGATAGCGGTGCAGTTTACGGAAGGGCTGCTCGGCGCGGTCGCTTCGATCGCGCTATCCGCATTGACGATTCGCAGCCCTAAGACCCCGCTTTGGATGCCGCTCGGCGCGTTGTTGTTTGCGGTGCTCGGAGCTTTATCCATGGGAACGGGCGTGTTCATCGGCCCGGTCATTCTGCTCGTCGCTCTTGGGCTCCGGGCGCGCGCCCGTGTGCTCGCGGCGCTGGCCCTCATCAGCGCGGCGTTCTGCGCGGCTTACTTTGCGGGCTATAGCAATCCAGGGCATGCCATGGGCTTCTCAGGGTTGCTTCTTCACCCACTTGGGGCGATCCGGATTACGGCGCTCGTCCTGGGCGGCGCGATTACGGATCACAGTCTGGGTTGGGGCGCGGCTTGCGGCTTCATCGGATTGCTGCTGGCTGCTGGAGCTGCCGTTAGGCTCTTGCTTGGGCGCACTTCGCTTGAAGAAGCGGCTTTGACAGGTTTTTGTGTCTTCCTCGCCCTGTACGCCTTCGCCTTTGCTTTCGCCCGCTTCACTCCGGAGAGCATTGCGGCGCTGGGACACAATACGATGCTGACCAGCCACGACTTCACGGTGCCGTTCCTCTTTTGGGGAACGCTGCTAGCTCTTGTCGCCGCGAACCACCGGAGCATTCTCTCCAAATCATCGTGCGTGCTCGTCGGCGCAATAGTCGGCTACCTCACTCTTCACACGCAGCCGTCACAACTGGCCGCATCCATGGCATGGCTGGAATTCCATCGCACGCTCGATGTGGCCGCTGCGGGGATGGTGATGGGGGCCACCGACCCGGAATATCTCTTTGAGCTGATGCCGGACCAGAAGTCCTTGGACTACTATCGCCCCTATATGCAGCAGCACGGACTGAGCTTCTTCGCGGACGATCGGGCATCCTGGCCAGGCCGCGATCTGAGGTCCGTTTTTGGCGATCCGGTGAATGGATGCCGAGGTTCGATTGATCGAAGACTTCCGGCTGGAGATGGGAAGTTCCGGCTCGAAGGATTCGTAGACGGACCCGGCGTGAGGTTCCCACTGGAGAGACAAATCGTGCTAACTGACGCAGCAGCAACAATCGATGGTGTCGGCAACACGCTGGTCATCTCTGAGAAGCGTGGCGGGCTGGACTTCGTCGCCTACGCGGGCACCGAAGCGGACGCCGCATACGTTATTACGCCGGATGGGAAGCCATGCAAATTCGGACCGTGACAGAGCAGGGACTTCGCCCTTTCGAATGACAGCCGGCCGACCTTGTTGTGTTTGTGGCAGGGGATCACGCCGCATGCGGCACATTTCATCTTTCGATTGTCGGTAGCTCGGATATCATGACTTCGGGAAGGTCGGTCCATAGTGCCACGTCCTTAGTTGGCCGACGTGTCCCGTCCGTGCACGGAGAAGCGGACGGTAGGCATGGTTGGCTTGAGCGGTTAAGACTTCTTCGCCGGCGCATGAACCAAACTATGGTTATGGGTGACTGGGCCGTGAAGGTTGCCGCATGCGGCATATTTCAGCACCTTTTGATCATTGTTCACCGAGTTAATATTATCTCGGGAAAGGTCGGTAAAGGTCGACATCTAATTCCTCGCACATAGTGCCACGTCTTAGTTGACCGGCCTTTCCTATCCATGGATGACAGTAAATGTGGACCTAAACGAGCGTGGCCGATCACCGTGCGGGAAATCATTGAATGGCCCGCCAAGGGGAAGCGCGCTAGCTAACTGAGAGCGAATGCCGTAGCGATCTTCGCTGCCAAGGTTGTGAATATGATCGGCTTTCATCCCATGCCCAGAAATGTGCCGAGAGGCTTGCTAAACAGCTGTTCTGAAACTCTGGTGAGTTGATTATCTTTAGCGTCTCCCAAATCCTTCGCGCCATGGAAAGTATTGCACCTTATTTGATAAATCAAATCAAAGATCTCTTTTTTATTATTGATGTCCGTCAAAGCTACGGAAGTAATTCCCCTCCTTGACGGTCGCATATCTTCAATCGGAGAGAGAGTACCTCTAACGCTTCTCTATATTGGGGGAGGCGCCAAAAACGCCTGGAGGCATTCTTCAACTCGTTGTCGTTGGTATAGAACCAGTCAAGCTTATGCCTATCCAGATCCTGGCCGGAGGCTTCCGTTATATAGGCAACAAGAATCATCCAATAGATAACGAACCTAATCCAGTGGTCATGCTCTACATAGTCGGCTTTCTCCTTCCAGAGTGTGCACGAACGACACTTTTTATCAGGACATTGTTCCCAACCGCCGCATTGTATACACCTCGACGATGACGCTGGGCGAGAAGCGCATCTCGGTCTCTCTCTGCACTTTCGAGTTTCCGCCGGCGGAGGCGGGGACGGACCTCATCTTCACGCATCAGGCCGCGTTCTTCGAGGGCGCCGATGGTCCGGCGATGCGGGAAGGCGGATGGCGCACGCTCTTTGAACGACTGACCGATGAGATCAAACAAGCCTGACGCCGGCCAGGTGTTCCACGCTCTCGGGGATGCGACGCGCCGCGCGATTCTGGAGAAGCTCAGCGCAGGGCCACTCTCGGTCTCGCGAGTGGCCGAATCGTTTGACATGAGTCTCGCGGCCGTCGTGCAGCACCTACAGGCGCTGGAGGGATGCGGGTTAGTCAAAACCGAGAAACTGGGGCGCGTGCGAACCTGCCGAATCGACGCCGCGGGGCTTGAGGCGGCGGGGAAATGGATTGAAGACCGGCGTCCGATTTGGGAGCGCCAGTTGGACCGGCTGGGCGACTTACTCGCTTCGCCGGAGGACGAGTGAGAACTGCTTTACTGGGGCACGTCCGGTTGGGGAGCCGCTTCTGCGCCGAGGCCGGCGTAAGTCTCCTTCACCTTCAGGACCTTCTCACCGTTGAAGGTGACGAAGGTGATTTTGCCCGGGGATGCCCGTAGATCCAATCCTCCAGCTCATCCCCTTCTTTGGTCTCGCGCAATTTGCGGTCGGGACGGCCGAGCGCGAGCAGGACCTGATCGCGGTCCATGCCGGCCTCGGCGCGCTTTTCGGCAATCGCCTTCTTCACAGCCGGCGGCAGGGTATCGGCGTAGAGGGTGGTCACGGAGTGCTTATCGAAATCGAGGAGCGGCGACAGGATTTTTTTCACGGCGGCGAAATCCATCTCGCCGAGCGGCTTGTGAAATTCGAGAGCGATGG
>PLFE01000154.1 GCA_003136675.1 Bryobacterales bacterium | reverse complement strand
GGCCGCGGTTTGGCCGCCCGCCATGGCAATTCCCGGCGCATGCCGGTCCATCTGGAATGAGATGGTTTGGGTGGCTTCCACCATCTGATGAAGCGCCGCCGGAGAGGTGTTCAGGTTCACAGCAAAGGAAGCCGGCACAATACCGATAAGAATCAGCATGATCAAACCCATTCCTTTTTGGCCATCGTTGGAACCGTGCGCGTAACTGACGCCGGTGCAGGTGAGGATGAGGAGACCGCGAATCCACAATGGCGGCGCTTTGTCTTTCTCGGGCGCCTGATAGAGGTCTTTGCGTTTGATGAGGGCTTTGCAGAGTAACAGAAGCAGCGCGGCGAGGGTGAAGCCGATGAGCGGCGAAAGCAACAGGCTCAAGCCGACTTCGCGAGCTTTTACCCAGTTCACGCCTTCTCCGAAGACGTGACTTTTTGACAGGATCGAGTTGGCGAGTCCCACGCCCATGATGGACCCGATGAGCGAGTGCGAACTGGAGGCGGGCAAGCCCAGATACCAGGTTCCCAGGTTCCAGATGATGGCCGAGATCAGCAGGGCGAACACCATGGCAAAACCAGCGCCCGATCCGACATTCAGCACAAGTTCGACGGGGAGCAGCGAGAGAACGCCGAAAGCGACCGCGCCCGTCGAGACCAGGACACCAATCAGGTTCCAGCAGCCGGACCACACTACGGCAAACATCGGCTTCAAACTGTGGGTGTAGATTACGGTCGCGACGGCATTGGCCGTGTCATGGAATCCGTTTACGAATTCGAAGCTCAGGGCCATGCCCAGAGCCAGCAAAAGGAAGAAAAAACTACTGGTTGAGAGCGTCTCTCCAAAAATGTGCAAAAACAAATCCTCCAGGGTGTAAGACAGAGTACGAACTGTGAGGATATGCGAGCACGGTTAATCCTTGATTACAAACTCATGGTTTCAGGAGCAGTTCGCCCACAGACTGCCGCGCTTCCCTGTCCTGCCAGGCCTCGGCCTGCGCCGCTTCGACACGATGATTCTCGCATGGGGTTGTGATATACAATGGAAGTTCCAGAAAATATGGCTTACGTTATCGCCGAACCCTGCATTGGAACCAAGGATATGGCATGCGTTGACGCATGTCCCGTCGATTGTATCCATCCCAAAAAAGAAGACGCCCGGTGGGCCGGCGAGGAGATGATCTACATCGATCCGATCGAATGCATCGACTGCGGGGCCTGCGTTCCGGTATGCCCAGTGTCCGCGATTTTCGCGGTGGACGATCTGCCGGAGAAATGGTCGGAATACACCAAGCGGAACGCCGACTTTTTCGCTAAGGTTTAGCGCTCCAACCCAAAGCCTCTCGAAACTATTCGACGGCTTTCGCGATGGCGGCACGCAAAGTTTCCTCATTGCGGCCCCCGATGAAATGGGTGCGAATCACGCCCGTGCGATCGATAATCAGCACGGTGGGGATTGCGTTCACACCGTATTGCCGGTGCACCGTCCTGCTCGAATCCATCAGGACAGCCATTTCATAATTGTGCTTCTTCACGAAGCCCTTGACGATGCCCGAATCTTCATCGTTGACGCCGAAAAACTGGACCTTATCTCCAAATTCCGCGCGCAACTTATCGATGGCGGGCAACTCCTCGCGGCACGGCGGACACCACGTCGCCCAGAAGTCCAGCACCACCACCTTGCCGCGCAGGGCGGCTAATTCCACCTTCTCGCCGTCGAGAGACTTGACGCTGAAATCCGCAGCTTTCTGGCCCGTCAGGTCGACCTGGGTTTCTCCGGGAAGCACCAGCATCTCGACTTCCTTCCACGATGCCTGGGGAGTGAATTCGAAGACCGAATCGGCCACTTCATTGTCGATTTCGACAGTCTTCACCCTGGTGGTCGCAGTTACCTGCCCCACAGCACGACCCATCTGCAAGGGATGCACTTCAATCTCCTGGAGCACGACGCCGCGGCTGTTATCGATCCAAAGCTCGTGAGGGGCATTCTTATAAGTCACTCTCAGTACATAGCAGTCGATCTTGTCTTTGCCGAGCTTATAGCGGCCTTCCTTCACAAACTGTGGTTGCTCGCCCTTGCTCGCAAGCACGAGGTACCGCCCCACTAATAAATCGCGGATGTTTTTGTGAAAATCCGGGCGCTGGGCGGGCGGTCCCTCATCCTGCTCGTCGTCCGAATCCGCAACTCCCGAAGCTTCGATCGCGGCCCACTTCCTGGCCTTGGGCAGGGCCTTCCACGTCTTCGTCCCGTTGCTGACCAGAACCGACTCCTCATCCCCTTGCTTCGATCTCAGCGTGTACTTCCCGCCTGTCTTTTCCGCTAATTCGTAATCGGCAGAATTAGCCGAATATTGGCCGCCGACGAGCATTTCCTGGCTGATGGAGGCCGTGATGTGCACGGCGTGCAGGGTGGAATAGACCTGCTTGACATGCGCCAGCACGTCCTTTGGTTCCTCACCGGCCGCAAAAGGACCCGCGTGGCACAGCGTCCTACACAAAAGCACCGGGAGGAGTATTTTTCGCATGGGGCTTCACGGCAATCCTACCGCATCGCACAGTCGCATCACAGCTTTTCGCAACAATAACTTGCCAACCAGCCATAGGGTTGGATAGATTCAAGTCTTTGCGTTTGTATTCGATATCGGACAGGAGACGAC
Source organism: Bryobacterales bacterium (assembly GCA_003136675.1). GTDB lineage: Bacteria > Acidobacteriota > Terriglobia > Bryobacterales > Bryobacteraceae > Bog-113. The sequence goes on along the minus strand of PLFE01000154.1, from coordinate 42,597 downwards.
CCACAACATGCGGTCCATACAGGCCCCGCTGGCACTTTGGTTACAAACCGAGGGCACAGCGGGCGGCGGCGCCTATCTATACGCCGTCCTCGGAATCAGCGTTCTTGGCATCATCGTTGCCGTCGCGCTTGCCAGATCCATTATTCGACACGACGTCAGCCACCGTGCCGGCACTCCGCAGATGCTCAAGATTGCGAATGCAATCAAAGAGGGCGCGGAGGCGTTTATGCGGCGGCAGAACCGGACCATCCTGGTTCTCGCGCTGGCGCTCGCGGTAATCATCTTCATCGCGTATTCACTGAGCGCGGCGGGCGTGCCGCTGGCGCTCCGGATGACGCTTTCCTTCGCTCTGGGCGCGGTGTGTTCCACGCTAGCCGGCTTCAGCGGGATGTGGGTTTCTATTCGAACCAATATACGCGTGGCCTCCGCCGCTCGATCGAGCATGAGCAGCGCGCTGCGGCTGGCGCTGCGGGGCGGGGCAGTCACCGGATTCAGCGTGGTCGGCCTGTCCCTGCTAGGCGTGGCCCTACTGTTTCTGGGATTCGGCGGCCTGGACAACCCCACGGTGGTGCCCAGCCAGATTGTGGCCTTTGGCTTCGGCGCCAGTTTTGTGGCGCTCTTCGCGCAGCTCGGCGGGGGTATCTACACAAAAGCCGCCGATGTGGGTGCGGACCTGGTGGGCAAGGTGGAAGCGGGGATTCCGGAGGACGACCATCGCAATCCCGCCGTGATCGCGGATCTGGTGGGCGACAACGTGGGCGACTGCGCGGGCCGCGGCGCGGACCTGTTCGAATCCACCGCGGCCGAGAATATCGGCGCCATCATCCTGGCCACCGCTCTCTATCCGGCGTTCGGAATCAAGGGGATTTTGTTCCCGCTGGTGACCGGAGCTCTCGGTCTTCTGGCTTCCATCGCGGGCGTCTTCGCCGTCAAAGGCAGCGAAGAAGGCGATCCGATGCAGGCTCTGAACCGCGGCTTCTACGTGACAGTGGCACTGGCGACGGCGGGCTTCGGGGCAGCCGTTTATCTGCTGCTCGACGGCAACTGGAATTACTTCTTCGCCGGATTGCTGGGAATCGCCACCAGCTTTCTGTTCGTCTTCATCACGCAGTACTACACGGAAACGAAATACCGGCCGGTGCAGGATATCGCGAAAGCGTGCCTGACGGGCGCGGCGACCACAATCATCTCGGGCTTCGCTGTGGGCCTCGAATGCGTGGCCGCTCCGGTGATTGTGATCGTGATCGCGATCCTGGGGTCTTATTACCTCGGTGCGCACGCGGGAATTGCCAACGTGAGTCCACACTCGGCGGGCTTGTTCGGCACGGCGATCGCCACCATGGGCATGCTCTCGACAGCGGGCTACATCCTGGCCATGGATACGTTCGGGCCCATTACGGACAACGCGGGCGGGATCGTGGAAATGTCGCACAACGAAGCGACGGCTGAAAGCGATCTGGTGAGGGCGCGAACGGACCGTCTGGACGCCGTCGGCAACACCACCAAAGCCCTGACGAAGGGCTATGCGGTAGGCAGCGCGGCGCTGGCGGCGTTCCTCTTGTTTTCGGCCTATATCGACCAGGTCAAGAAACTGCTGCACCTGCCGGCGGAAACGGTGTTCCCGATCGACCTGGGCCAGGTGCCCGTGTTTGCCGGCGCGCTGCTCGGGGCGATGCTGGTGTTCCTGTTCAGCTCATTCGCGATCAAGGCGGTGGGCAATTCCGCGCAAACGATTATCGAAGAAGTCCGGCGGCAGTTCAAGGCCGATCCGGGCATTATGGCGGGCACGTCCGACCCCGATTATGGCGCTTGCGTCGATATTGTGACCCGCTCCGCGTTGAAGGAGATGATTGTGCCGGGGATGCTGGCGGTAGCGAGCCCGGTAGTGGTGGGCGTGGTGTTTCGGCAGTTCCACGCGGGGACGACGGCTGTGGCTGCATTCCTGATGGTGGGGACCATCGCCGGAGTCCTCATGGCCATGCTGATGAATAATTCGGGCGGGGCATGGGACAACGCCAAGAAATTCATCGAAATGGGACACTACGGCGGCAAGGGTTCGGAAGCGCATAAGGCGGCGGTGGTGGGCGATACGGTGGGCGATCCGTTCAAAGATACGGCCGGGCCTTCGCTGCATGTATTGATTAAGCTGCTGAGTACCATTACGCTGGTGGCCGCGCCGTTGTTTTTGTAGCGGGAATTTTTTGCCTGTGCGCCAATCGCTTCCGCTCCTCTGTCTGATCGCTTTCCTGGCAGCCACTTCTCTCTACGGCGCCGAAGAGTACACGTGGTGGATTGATCCTTGCACGCCGGCGCTGGCCAAATCGACAGCCTGCGAAACGGATGACGCAAGCCTGGGCCGCTGGGCTCTCGAAGCCTGGCAGCGGGAATCGAGCAGCGCCATCGTATTCAAGCGGAGCCCTACCGAAGAGGACGCACGCATCCGCATTCATTGGGCCGGCGGGACGGACAGTCTTTATGGAGAAACGAAGCCCATCTTCGTTGCCGGCCAGCGAGGCGCAAACATTTACGTGCTGCCCGATCTGAAGGGGCTGGGACCCGATATCGCGGCCGCGGGCCGCCGGGACAGACTGTTTCGCGATACGGTGGTTTACCTGACGTGCCTGCACGAATCCGGTCATGCATTGGGTTTGAAGCACACCAGCAACTTCGCCGACATCATGTATGCGTTCGGTTATGGCGGCGACATCGTCGAATATTTCCAGCGCTACCGCCGCCAGTTGCAAACCCGCGCCGACATCCCCAGGCATTCCGGCATCTCCGATTCCGACCGGGCAAATCTGCGGGCGCTCTTGAGGCAATAATGAGGACATGTGCTTTTCAGCGGCTGCAAACTTCGTGGGGAGCGGAGTTCTGGGTGGTATCGGCGTCGTCACGTTGACGCAAGTGAAGCACCGGCGCGAATTGTTGTTTGCCTCTCTGCCGGCGCTGTTTGCCATTCATCAGTTCATTGAGGGTTTTGTGTGGCTCGGATTGGACGGGAACCTCAGTCCCCAGGTGACGCACGATATGGGGGCGGCGTTTATGCTCTATGCGCAGGGGCTGCTCCCGTTTCTGATGCCGCTGAGCGTTTACCTGTTCGAGCCGAACAGCGCGGGGCGCCGCGGCATGGTGCCGTTTCTTATTCTTGGCGGCGGGACGTCGCTCTATATTTTGTGGGCGCTCACGGCCTTTGGGCTGGAGGTGACGGTGAAGGGCAACAGCATCGTTTACATCAATCCCGCGACGAACAATACGACGCTTGCCGTGCTGTACGTGATTGCTACGTGCGGCTCGCTCTTTTTCTCTAAGGTGCGGGACATGGTCTTATTCGGTTCGGCGAATCTGGTGATTCTGCTGGTGGTGATGGCCGCGAAGCGGTACGCGTTCACTTCGCTGTGGTGCGCCTACGCGGCGGTGGCCAGCGTGATTATCCTCGCGTACTTCTGGAAGAGCAGCCGCATCCGGCCACTGCGCTACGCAGCGGCGGTGGTGGCGTCGTGAGGATTAGTTGCCGCCACCCACATACTCCGCCATCACCGCTTTCCGTAACACATTCGGCGGCAGCATGCCTTGATCGAGGATGAAGTCATGGAATTTCCGCTGATTGAACTTCTCGCCCATCGCTTTTTCGGTGTCGGTTCTTAACGCCCGCATTCGCAGATAGCCGTCGAAGTAAGAAACTGCTTGTCCCGGCGAGCGGAACGTGAACCGGTCCACTTCCTCGGTGGCGAACGCTTCGGACAACACGACATCCTTCTCCAAAACCTGCATGGCCTGGGCCGGAGCTATTTTGCCCTGCTGTAACTCGGGGTCGAGGTATGCGCGCGCGGCGCGCAACAGGCGCAACTGCAGCGAGATCAGTTTGGCATCGTCCGGCATGTAGGGGAACATCACCCATTCCGAGTAAAGGCCCCAACCCTCCACGTTGACGCTGTTGAAGGCGAAGATTCCGCGCGCCTGAGAGACGCCGCGTTCCACCATGGCGTCGAATTGCAGTTCATGCCCGGGCCTCGCTTCATGCGCCGTCAACGTCCAGGTGGCTGCGTTGAAGGTGAAGTCGTCGTACTTCAACGCCTTTCCCCCGGCGCCGGTGGTCCCGCCCGGCAGTACGAACTCCCCGCGTTCTCCATGATTGTTGAGCAACGGCGGCGGCCGCATGTGAGGGGCAGGCTGCTGGGCGGTTTCCGCGGCGGTTGCGATGCGCACAATGCACGGCCGGTTAGGCAGCGTGATAATGTTTTCGCGGCGGATGATGGTTTCGATATCGGCCAGCGTCTGGTGATAAACCGCCATGGTTTGATCCGCCGGAATCTGCTCCGTCTTGAGCCAGCGGACCACATCCCGATAATCCGAAGAAGGCAGATGGTGTTCTTGCGCGATTTTGTCCGCCAGCGGCCGCATCTCCCCCTGGATTTCGGTGAAGGCGGAATGCGCCAGGCGCGTGAGATCTTCCGTGGAGTAATCCACGCCGACGTTCTCAAGATTGACCTGATAGATTTCCGGCGGCAGGCGGAAGTCCGAGCGCGATTTGGGAAGCACTTCGGTTCGTACGAACTGCTCGTACTCGCCCAGTTGGTCGCGCAGCTTGGCGTAGGCCGGAGCGTATCCGGTCATCTTGTACTTCTCGAGCAACAGACCGATGCCCGTCGAGTATTCGTGCATCTCGCTCAGGTCTTTCTCGACTTCCGCTTTCGCCGGGCCTAATAGCGCGGGGTTCTTGGTGCGTTCGCGGAACACTTTCTCGGCCAGCACGGTGGTGGGGGCGTACCCTTCTTCCATGCCGGTGTACTTCTTCAAACGCACCACGGCGGCGGGCCGGCGCTCCGCGGATATCTGGTCGTCCAGCAGGCCGTGCATTCCGGAGAAGATGGTCGCGGCGACATTGTCGTAAGGGAGCAGCGCTTTCTCGTACGCTTCGCTGGAATGGATCTGCTGGTCGCATGCCTGGATCAGAATCTCGAGATCCTGTTTCACCAGAGGGTCTTTCTCGGAGGCGAGACGCGATTCGAAGGTCTTGCGGGCTTCGGCGGTATCGCGGCGGGCGCGCGCCGGCAGGTCAATCGAGGGGACGGTGATTTCCTGGTCGAGGCCCGCGACGCCTATTTGTCCGGCTGATTCGGGCGCATACTTCGCCAGCACGTCCAACAGGATTTTGGTGTTTTCGTTGCTGCGGGTCACCCACGCCGGGGTTTGCTGCCCGCAAAGCAAAGCGCCGCACAAGGTCCCGAGAAGCAGAATTCGCATGAAACAAGAGTAACTGAAGAATTATCCGCCGCGACGCGCACTCAGTGGATTCCGCCACAGGGCCGAAACGGAAAGTTTTCGTGGAGAAGCAAAGCGGGCTTCAAAACGAAAAAGCCCCCAGCGAGAGGGGGCTTTCGTCCAATCTGTGAAGCAGAAAGGGGTGTTACTTTGTGACACTTCGTTTGAAGATTGTGTGGCTACGCTACACGGTCGAGATCGTCTTCCGCCTGAAAAGGTAGAAGATAATCTTGGGATTGTGGTGAATCCAACACCCCAATCCCTTCACTCATTGTACACGCACCGTACCTCAAACCGCTCATGTTATAATCATGCATGGCAATGATTAAATATTCATCGCCTCAAAAAGAACCATGTCGTTCCGCGTAGGCATTGCCGGTCACCGCGGGTACAGCGGTGCCGAGCTTCTGCGCATCCTGTCTCGCCACCGCCAGATCACCCCAGTTCTGCTGGATCACCGCGACCCCCAGCCAGGGCACATCCCATCCAGCGCGGCGGCGGTCGGCGAGGCGGGCCTGCAACTGGTTTTCCTGGCCGTCCCTACCGAGGCAGCGCTGGGACTTGTTCCCGAGATGCTGGCTGCGGGCGTCAAGGTGATCGACCTGAGCGGTGCGCACCGGCTGAAGACTCTGGAAGCCCACGAGCGCTGGTATGGAGGAACGCATCCACACCCCGAACTTCTGGCCGAGGCGGCTTATGGGTTGCCGGAATTTCACCGTCACCAAATTCCGGATGCCCGGCTGATCGCCAATCCGGGCTGCTATCCCACGGCGGCGAATCTCGCCATCAAGCCGCTGATCGACCACGGGCTCGCCGACCTGCATGCGGGAATCGTCTGCGACGCCAAGAGCGGAGTCAGCGGGGCGGGGAACAAACCCACGCCCAAGAACAGCTTCTGCGAAGTCACCGAGAACTTCTCGGCCTACGCGATTCTGGAGCACCGGCACGTGCCCGAAGTGCTGATGGAGAGCCGCGTGGCGGAGCGCGATTTCAGCTTCAGCGCGCAACTTCTACCAATCGCGCGGGGCATCCTTGAAACGATCTATTTTCGGGCGTCACGCGAGTTGACCGAAACCGAAATCCGCGACGCCTATACACGCGCTTATCAGGACGAGCCATTCATTCGCCTTCATGCGCCGGGCTCCGTACCAGACCTGCACGACGTGGCGCGCACCAATTTCTGCGATATCGGTGTTCGGTTCGATCGGGGCACGGGCCGCGGCGTCATCGTCAGCGCCATCGACAATCTGGGGAAGGGCGCGGCCGGCCAGGCGGTTCAGAATATGAACCTGGCGTTCGGGCTGCCCGAAACGGAAGGGCTGCTTTGAAGGTGCTGATAAAGATCGGTGGCACGCTGGTCGACGAACCTTCCGCGCGCCAATCAGTGGCCCGGCACCTCGTTGCCGCGCACGCCGCCGAGCACCAGTTCGCCGTGGTTCACGGCGGCGGACGCCAGTTGACGCGGTTTCTCGAAGCGCAGGGAGTGGCTACCCGTTTCGTGAACGGGCTGCGCGTCACCACAGAGGAAGCCATCGACGCGGTGATCCAAATCCTTGCGGGGCTAGTCAACAAACGGCTGGTCGCGGCGCTCCGGGCCGAAGGCGCGAGTCCGGTGGGCATTAGCGGGATTGATGGCCGTCTGACGACGGCTGGCGAACTGCATCCTGAACTCGGCTGGGTCGGCAAAATCAAGACCGCTGATACCGGTCTTCTCGACTTACTCACCTCCGCCGGTCACATTCCCGTGGTCGCCTGCGTATCCGGAGATGAAGAAGGCGGCATCTGGAACGTGAATGCCGATCAGATGGCCGCCGCCTGCGCGCGCGCCTTCCGGGCCGACAAAATCATTTTCCTCACCGATGTCGCCGGTGTGATGGATGCGGACGGCAAAGTGATCCCTTCCCTCAGCGTTTCCGGCGCGCGCCACCTGATTGAAGCGGGAGTGGCCAAGGGCGGGATGCAAGCCAAACTCGAAGCCGCGTGCGCTGCCATTGAAGGCGGCGTCGCGTCCGTGATCATCGCCGGCGGTGCGCAGCCCGAAATCATCTCCCACCTACTCGGCGGGGAACCCGAAGGAACCTGTATTTATGCTTAGCGCCATCACGAGCGAACTCGAACTCGAAGCCCCGTCAACCGTCACCGGAGTTTCTGTCCGCAAGGCCGCCATGCGCGACATCCCGGCCATCCTGGGCCTGATCAATGGCTACGCGGCGGCAGGAGTGATGCTCCCACGCACGGAATTTGAACTTTCCGAGAACATGCGCGACTTCGCCGTGGCCCACGCCGGGGGCCGGCTGGTTGGGTGCGGCGCACTCCATTTTTACAGTCCTGTCATAGGAGAAGTACGGAGTTTGGCGGTCTCACCACACGTAAAAATACGAGGGATTGGCCGTAATATAATTAGGTTTCTCCTGAATGAAGCACAGGAATATTACTTAGGGGCGGTATTCGCTTTTACTTACGTTCCCGGATTTTTTTCCCGAGTCGGCTTCTCGGAAGTGGAACGAGGGGCCTTGCCACTGAAGGCATGGAAGGACTGCCTGAGGTGTCCTAAGTTTCAGAATTGCGACGAGATAGCGGTTTTGCGCGTGCTCGATGCCGAGCTCTGGGACCCGGCGGCGCTCTCTTCTCCCGATCCGGATCTGCTGATTCAGCTGCCCACAAAAAAGAAAATCGACTAAAAAAAAGCGCTTCCCATTCCCGATTTTTCTTGGTATAAAAACACTCAACCGCCGGAGATATCTTGCAGGTCCCCTCACGCAAGTATTTTTCCTGAGAATTATCTAAGCTGGTCCGAACGAAGTGATGGAATCGCGTGATTGTTCGCCGAATGATCCCGCCGCCTGTTCTTTGAGTGACTTTTTTGAGGGTATATGAGAGCACAGACCGTTGACGTCAAGGCATCTACCGGAAGAATCCTTTGTTGCACCGTTTTTCGCGCCGGGGGCAAAAAGCTCCTATCTAAGGGACACATCATCAGCGATGAGGACATCCGAGTCCTCGAATCTGAAGGTATGGACCACATCTGGGTCACTGAACTGGAAGAGGGGGAAGTGGCTGAAGATGAAGCCGTCTGTGCGGTCGCCGCGGAGATCGGTTGTGGCTGTTACGAAATTAAGCTCGCTGCCGGCGGACGCGCCAACCTGCATGCGACCGAGAACTGCTGCGTCCTGGTGGATGAGGATCTGCTGAAGCAGGTCAACTGCACCTCTGGAATGGTGATCGCTTCCGCGCTGAATTTCAGCTTCGCCTTACCGGGCCAGCGCATTGCGACCATTAAATCCGCGCCCTTCGCGGTGGCCAAGTCGGACCTGGAGGGCGTTGTGAATATGATTCGCGAACGCGGGCCCATCATGCAGGCCCGGCCCGTGCGCCAACCGAGCGTGGGCGTTCTCTACACCGATCCTACACACGGCGACCGCGCCAGAACCATGTTCGAAAGCATCATGCGGCAGCGGCTGGAGCGGTATGGGTTCGTTTCGTCATTTGCTCTCGCGTGCGCGGAGGACGAAGCCACGGTGGCCCGTTCCCTGCGCCACCTGATGCGCTCCAAACCCTCGCTGATATTAGTGGCGTCAACTACGGCTCCGGCGGGTCCGGAGGACGTGGTGGGGCGCGCGCTCGCTCAGGTGGGTGGTCAGATGGAGCGCTTCCTCGCCCCCGTGGAGCCGGGCAACCTGATGTTGCTCTCCTATTGCGAAGACACGCCGATTCTGTCCGCTCCCGGCTGCTTCCGATCCGCAAAGCCGAATGTGGTGGATCTGCTGCTGCCGCCGCTGCTGGCCCGCTATCGTGTTTCCACATGGGAAGTGGCTTCCCTGGGACACGGCGGGTTGCTGGCTTAATGCTGGCTTACACCCGCTGGTAGTCGGGGCGCCACACCTGAATCGCTTCTTTGATCTGTTTGCCGGTTAGATTCGAGTTCAGCGCGCGCTCAGCCAATGCTGCCGCTTCCGCGTCTGAAGCGAACCGCAAAGCAATCAACTGCGAAAGGTCCAGTTCCGGGATGCGCGACCGGAAGGGTTCACCGCAAAGGCCTGTCAGGCGCAGCCGTTCCTCGAGCCGGATAACGCGATCCTGGACCATCAGCGAGTACATGCGCAGGCGTACCAGGATCACCGTGGCCGTTATCGCAACCACAATCAGCCAGAGGTTCCAGATACCGAAGTGCCTCCAGGCGTGAACGATTGATCCCAACACCGTCAGCAGTGCGACGGGAGCGGTGATGAAATGAAATATAGGGTCCCAGCGTGCGTGTTTTGCGAAGCTTTGTTCTTCTGAAGTAGGCATGCGTTATATCCTACTCCTTGATGCCGCGCCTCGCGTTACCCTTTCTTCTTGCGGTCGCATTACTCGCTCAAAAAGAGGAATCCTCAATGACTCAACGTGCCCACGGCGCCTTCACGGTGGACGTAAAACCTCTCACCCCAGCCCCAGCCGAAGGGCTCAGCCGTTTCTCCATCAACAAGCAAATTCACGGCGACCTTGAAGCCACCACGCATGGCGAAATGTTCTCCGGAGGCGATCCCAAACAGGGGGCGGCCGGCTACGTCGCCATCGAAGTCGTGACCGGGACGCTCGCGGGAAAACACGGGAGCTTCGCCCTGCAACACTCCGCCACCATGGACCCCAGCGGACTCAAGATGACCGTCATTGTCGTCCCCGGCTCGGGCACAGGCGAACTGAAAGGCATCGCGGGAACCTTCACCATCCACATCGATAAGGGCCAGCATTCCTACGATTTCGATTACACGCTGCCGTAAATGCCGAATCGCCACGCAAAGGTTCTACTCATCGGCTGGGACGCGGCCGATTGGAAAATCATCAACCCGCTCCTTGATCAGGGCTTGATGCCCACCCTCAATCAATTCATCGAAGAGGGCGTCATGGGAAATCTGGCCACTTTGCAGCCCATGCTCTCCCCCATGCTCTGGAACTCCATCGCCACCGGCATGCGTCCGGAAAAGCATGGCATCCACGGCTTCGTCGAGCCCGATCCGCAAACCGGCGGCGTGCGCCCCGTCACCAGCACGTCACGCCAGGTCAAAGCCATCTGGAACATCCTCACCCAGGAAGGTTTCCACGCCAACGTCGTTGGCTGGTTCGCCGGCCATCCCGCGGAGCCCATCAGCTGGCGTCAGCGTTTCCGACCACTTTCCCAACCCATCAACGGTCTTTTCGATCTCTATAGCGGCGTGGTGAACGGTGCTTACCCGTTTTACGACGTGATGCTGGAGCGTCTGCTGCAACTCGCCGGGCCGGATACCACCGTACTTCTGGTCTCCGATCACGGGTTCCACTGCCGACCATCTGCGCCCCGGCGCCATTCCCAAAGAACCCGCCGGCCCCGCCGTGCAGCACCGCCCCAGAGGAATCATCGCCATGCGCGGCCCTGGGCATAGGAAAAGTCGAGCGCATCTACGGAGCAACCCTGCTGGACATCGCCCCAACCATCCTCACCGTCCTCGGCGCAGCCGGCCTTCCCCGGCTGCGAAAAGGCGAGCACCGATCCGGCAGCGGCCAAGCCCAGGCAGGGTAGCGCAGTCATAGTCCGCGAACGAAAGTCAAAAACCGGCGGCGCGGAACGAGATGCCTTCCGCACTCCGCACCTCGGCGCCAATGTCCCTTGAGCGGCCGATTAGAATCCGATTGTCTTCAGACCGAAACATGAATGCTTCCCCGTCGCGTCCCACCAGCCGCCCGCGATAAGTTTCACCGGCCGAAGTTGTCGCGATGTAAGTGTCGTTCCAGTTGAACCGCTCTCGCGAAAGAAAAGCAATCGCACGGCGCAGCGGTTGAACGCGGTCCGCGTCTGTGATCTCCTCGAATAATCGGATCATCATCCCCAGTTTTCCGCCATTCGCCTCAATGCTCGCCTGGACCATTCTTTCCCGGCTGACCACGTCAAAATACAGTTCATGCCCCGCCTGACGCACCAGGGCCTCTATGAAGAGCCTCTGAGTTCTGCCATTCCCCTCGCGGAATGGATGCAGCTTGTTGAGGTCTGCCAGCAGTTGCGCGGCGTGCCGAGCAAACTCTATTCGGGGAAGCCCTTTGAACAGGTTCGCCCGCGCCGCCAACCCGAATATCCGCTCGGCCTCGTGCTGAAGCAGGTGCGGCGCAGTGAACCAGGTCGGCGGCTGTCCAAGGTGTTCCGCCTTCCCGAGCACCTTAGTTCTGAATTCCCCCGCCCATTTGAAAACGTCCTGAAAAACCTGCCTGTGAGATGGACTTTAGATGCCTAACGTCGAACCCGCCCGCGATCGGCCTGGTTTGCAGTTCATGGATGCGCTGAGCCGTTTTTGCAGCCTCAAAAACCGCCAGATCCTTTGCGTCGAAGACCGCGAGCGTTCCTAAGAACCGATGTTCCGGGATAGAGGTAGGGGTCCGAAACGTCTTTCATTCAGGTGATCGATCGCCATGCCGGGTTCCTCATCGCCGATCTCGCCAAGAACGTGCCGATGAAAGATACATTCCAGATCGGCATCCAGGTGGAAGTCTTCGATTCGCAGATGCGCGATTGTAGCGACAAGCGCCCGTTCCCGCGTGACTCGCTCTTGATCCGTAATTGGAATCGTAAGTGGCACTGCACGATTTTACCAGTGCCTCTTATGGAATCCCGTTAATGAAATACGGCATCGCATCGAGCGAAGCTGCTGAACCTCGCTCAGGAACGTGGCGAGCTTCCAATTCTTCTTGGGCCGATGGGTATCGGAGCGATTTCTTTTTCGCTTTCGGCGGTCGGCGCGCCGAATCGAATGCTAATGTTGGGAATATGGATACCCTACAAGTGGAACTGCCCGTTGATCTTGTCCGGGTTGCCAATCTGGACACCGAGCACCTTTCGGCGGACACGGCTCGTGTGGTTGCCTTGCTTCTGTTTCGCGAGGACAGGATCTCTCTCGGGCGCGCCGCCGAACTGTGCGGCACTCCAGTCGAGGCGTTCATCCAGTTCGCCGGACGTCACGGTGTGCCCCTCCACTACGGCGTTGAGGAGCTTGAGCAAGACCGCCGAAATATGACTCGAATCGGTTTGTGATCGTTGTTTCAGATTCCTCTCCTCTGATTACGCTGTCGCGAGCCGGCTGTCTTGATCTCGTTCGCGGACTGTTCCCCCTGATCCACATTCCAACAGAGGTCTAAAACGAAGTTGTGATCGCCGGGGCTGGGCTTCCCGGGGCGAGAGAAGTGGCCCAGGCGTCGTGGATACGCGTGATACAGGTCGACGACGCGAAAGCATTGCGAACCGCAATCGAAGAAACGGGCTTAGGCGCCGGCGAGATGGGCGTGATTCAACTCGCACGGGAACTGGGCGCCCACGTGGTGCTCATCGACGAGCGGAAGGCCCGTCGTTACGCCGAGGAGGACAATCTCATTTGCTTCGGCTGCTTCTCGAAATGGACTTCCGTATCGACGCTAAGACGCTAAGATCGAGCTTGCAGAAGCTCGGCTTCAAGGCCTTGTGACGACCGTGGATTGGCGATAATCCTCGCGGAACTGTCCGCGATCCGCCATTTCAAAACAAAGTTGTCCTGCTTGAGGTTCGGATATATCTGTCCGATAGTGGAAAGTGTGGAGGGCGGAATTCGAGCGGCGCGATCAAATGTTGGCGCGACGCACGACCCCTTTAGAATCGCAAAGAGGAATCGGCGGCGACATTCGGGCGAAGATGTGACGGGATCTGAATATCGATCAGCATGAGCGATGAAAGGTCAACCAATGTCCGCGTTTACCTACCCCGCAAGATTCACGACCGGTTCCGACCTTGGATCGGATCTCTCGATCCGCTTATCGCGCCGGGAAGAGATCCCTAAGCCCTCGGGCCTGAAAAGGTGGCCAGCGCCTGTTCCCGTGCCGCTCCTGACGGCCTTGGGCAAGCAGATGACAGTGGAAGTTCGCGACGCGCCGTGAGCGGGCTCAATAGACCGCGGCGCAGCCTACTCCCCGGCGGGCGGGGCCGATCGCTCCTCCATGAGTTTGCAGTTCCTGAAGCGCTGTGATGAGGCTGGGTAACGCCGAGGTACTCCAGTCCGGCGAGAGAATCCCGTAAGTCTCCGGAGCGCCGAAGGTTCGGGTTGCGCCGGTTGACTGGGTGCCGTTCATCGGCCAGTAGCTCCAGTCCACCTTGTATTCACCAAGGTAGGAAGAAATGGCGCTGAACCAGACGCTGCCGACGCAGGAGCCGGCGGTGTTACAGGTTCCGAATTCACCGAGCCAGAAAGGCTGCGGCGCGGGGCCGGTGACGAGATAGCCCCAGCGCGGGGCGATCTGCTCGATCCAGTCAGTGGGCCCCGAGAGCCCTGAGTAGTCGAAGCCGTAATCGTGGGCGGAATAGACCAGGCGATCCGGCACATCCAGATTGACGGGGAGGGTAGCCGCGCCGGAAAGGTCCGTTGCGTAGTTAACGCCTTCGACGAAGATGAGCAGGTTGGGGTTCACCGCCAGCACGGCGTTGCCTCCACGCGCGGCGGCGGCGTTCCAATCCGTCGCAGGAGAACCTCCCCATGTGGCGTTGATACGCGGCTCGTTGCGGAGATCAGCGCCGATCACATAGGGCTGATTTGCGTAGCGCTGGGCCATGGCTTGCCAATCGCGAATCCAACTCGCTTCGGGATAAGCGGTGTTTGCCCAAAGCGTGTTGCCATCGTCGCCGCAGCACCATTCGGCGTCGCTCGAATGATTGTCGAGGATGATCATCAGGTGCTCGGCCGCCAGAGCGTTCACCACCTGGTCGAAGATTTGCATCGCGGTCTGCCCCTGCAGGTCTGGATTCGCCGTGAGGGCGTAGGCGCCAACGACCGGGTTGCTCTCGAGCATTTGGCTGGACCACGGCAGCCGGACCGCATTGAAACCGAGTTCCCGGATGAGGCGGGCAATTATCGCCGGAGTGCTGGAAGCGAGGCCGCCGACGACGAAATCCGGCGATTCGGCTCCATACCAGTTGACTGCGTTCAGCCGCACGCGGTGGCCGCCGGAATCCACGAGATGAGCGGAGGCCGTATGGAGGGGGAACGCCGGCGGGGCAGGGCAGTGGAGCAGTGGCAAAATGACTGCGAAAGCCGGAAAAACATGCGCTGCCATGGTGTCCAAACGATATAATACCCGCGTGCCCGACTTTCGATTCGCTTTCGCGCTGGTTCTGCTCGCGCCCCTCGCTTGTGCCCAAACAAACTCTCCACTCCAAAGACGCCTGGTGGGCGACTACGGTTATTGGAGCAGAACTCAAGTGCCGCCGTACAGCTCCGCGCAGATTCCATTCAATGAACTGACCCACATCAACCACGCGGGAGTCAGTTTCGGGGCGGACGGATCGCTGACGGTACCTTCCGGGTTTCTAGAGCCCGAACTTCTCTCGAAAGGGCACGCGGCCGGCGTGAAGGTGCTTCTGCTGCTGGGCGGCGACTTCACCGCGCTCGACGGCAACCCCGCCGTGCTCACCACCTTACTGCAGAACCTCTCGGTCTTCATCACCGAGAACGGTTACGACGGCCTCGATATCGACTGGGAGTATCCCGCGTCCACCGCCGACATCGACACCTTCGGCATTTTGATGAACGGATTGCGCGCAACATTTCCATCGCCTCAATACACTCTATCCGCCGACGTTCCCCCCTGGGGAGGATCATACGCGTATGCGAGCGTCCAGCCGATCATCGACTACTTCAACATCATGATGTACGACTGCGCGGGGCCGTGGACGGACGATGGGCAACTGAACTCCGCAATTTTTCCGGACCCCAATAACCCGGAGCCGTATGAGTGTGCGCCGGGAGGAAGTGTCCTGGCAGCGGCGGACATTTTCCTGGAAGCGCTGAAGATACCGCCGGCTCAGTTGAATATGGGTACCCCGTTCTACGGGTATTTCTACGCTAATGTGAGTTCGTTGTTCGGACCGTGCGTCAACTGCGCATACACCGTTCCGTCGGAGAACTACGGAACCTGGATCAAGCAGCGCATTAATAAGCTGGGATGGCAGAGTTATGTCGATCAGAATTCCGCGGTACCTTACATGTTGCGAGCGGACGGATCGCCGGGGTATATCACCTACGATGATCCTGTTTCGACTTATCATAGGATCAACTATTCGCTGTGGCAACGGGGGTTGGGAGGCAGCTTCATGTGGTCTCTCGATGCGGACTACGACGGGCACTCTCAAGACCTGCTGGATGCGATGTATTCGGCTACTTTAGGTGGGAAGGCTCCCTTAGCCCAGTAGTTCAGGCCGCAACGTGTAAAACTTACGCTGAACATGCAAGGCCCCGGAATTGCTGGCGTTTTTACTGGTAGATGGCGCAACGGACGAAACGGCTGGTCTTGAATGTAGATTGCGATGAGGCCAGACGCGGGGCGACGTCGGGAGTTCTCAGGCAAGCTGATTTCGACGTCGGCGAGGCCAGAACGGGCTCTGAGGCCCTACAACTGGCCGCCGGGGAGCAGCCGGATCTCATCCTCCTTGATGTTCATCTCCCGGACATCGAAGGCTTTGAAGTTTGCCGCCGTCTGAAATCCCGTCCGGAAACGAGCTTGATTCCCGTGCTTTACCTGGCGGCTTGCCCGCTCGATTCGAGTCAGCAGCCGCGCGTTCTGGATTTTGGCGCGGACGGGTATCTGACAGAGCCATTTGACCCGGGCCTTTTGGTGGCCTCCGTCAAATCGATGCTGCGGATGCGCGATGCTGAGCGCGAAGTGCGCCGATATGCAAAGGCATGGCAAAGCACGTTCGATTCGATTCAGGATGGTATCGCGGTGCTTGATTCCCAAGGGTGCGTGATCCAGGCGAATGCACGTTTTCGGGTTCATTTTTCCGACGGCGCGCTGGAGCGCATGATCGCCTATGAATCGCCGCCGATTGCCTTGAAAGACATTATCGGCCGCGTCGAAAAGAGCGGGCGGCATGTCAAATGGGAAGTGACGCAGGGAGAGGCGTCGCTCGAGATTTCCTTGAACGGCATTCAGGATTCATCGGAAACGCGCGGGGTGATCTGCATTGTCCGCGACGTGACTGAGCGGAACAGAATTGAGGAAAATCTCCGGTTCACGCAGAAATTAGAGAGCGTTGGATTGCTGGCGGGCGGTATTGCCCATGATTTCAACAACCTGCTGACGGGGATTCTGGGCAATGCCAGCCTGGCGCTGGACGAGCCGGGGCTGCCGTCCGGCCTGCGGCCCATGCTACAGCAAGTGGTCACTTCCAGTGAGCGCGCGGCGGATTTGACGCGGCAGTTACTGGCGTACGCTGGCAAGGGTCGTTTTCACGAGGAGCCGGTCGATATCTCCACGATGGTTCGTGAAACCCTTTCGCTGATCCGCACGAACCTGGCGCCGAATGAGGTGAAGTTGGCCCTTGATCCGGCGCTGCCGTTGATTCGGGCCGATGCGACGCAAATGCGGCAGTTGCTGATGAATCTGATTCTGAATGCGAGCGAAGCCATTGGACAAAAAAGCGGGCTGATCTCCATTCGGACGGCGGTTACGGACCTGGGGGAAGACTCGTTGCGCTTATTCCCGAACTATTCTTTGGAGACGGGGAAATACGTTTCCGTGGAGGTGCTCGATTCAGGTTCAGGAATGGACGCGGCAACTCTCAAGCGGATTTTCGATCCGTTCTTCACGACTAAGTTTCTGGGGCGCGGGCTTGGGCTATCGGCAACACTCGGAATTGTCCGTAGCCACAGGGGCGCAATACGCGTGGTCAGCGAGCCGGAAAAAGGCTCGCTCTTTCACGTCGTACTGCCGGTTATTGAGGCGAAGGATGAGACGCAAGCGCCACCGGATTCCGAACCGGACCCCATCACGGCCAGAATCCTGATTGTCGAGGACGAGGAATCGGTTCGTTCGATGATGCGGTCCGTCCTGGAGAGGGATGGGCATGCGGTCCTTTCGGCGGTGAACGGGTTTGACGGTATCCAGGTCTACCGGGCGGCGAAAGGGACCATCGACCTGGTCATTGTGGATTTGACGATGCCGGTCATGAGCGGCGAGGAGACGATCGAGGGATTGATCGCACTCGACCCGGCCGTCAGCATCGTGGTATGCACAGGGCATTCCACGTCTGACGCGGCGAAGTTTTCGGCGGGAATCCTGGGGGTAATCGGCAAGCCGTTCCGCGGATCTGTTTTGAGATCGGAGGTGCGAAAGTACTTGCTCAAGAAAATGCAGGTAAACGCCTGATATTATTGGGAAATCTTGCGCATCAAAACGGACAGTAACTGATCCGTTTCCGGGGCCTGATTGCAAGACACCGGGCGGGTGTTCCAGATGGTTTCCGCAAAATCGAGCCGCATCTCGGCGGCTTCATTGGTGACGGCTGGTTTCTTTTCGCCGATCAGTTGTTGCGCCTTTTGGAGCAATTGGGAATCCTCCGGCTGCGCCGCGGTGCAGGCAGCGACCATTGACGAGGCGAGAGCGAGAATATGCGTACTTCGCTCCAACTTCTCCTGGCTGGACAGCCATCTCGGGGTGGGATCCATTTCCATCGCGTTCAACGCGACGTCGGCGCTCTGTTTCCAGGCTGCGTTGTCGGGCTTCAACTCGGCGGCTCGGTCAAACGATTGTCTGGCCGCTCGGAAATTGCCGCTTTGGATCTCGGATTGGCCCAACCCCGCGTAAGCCTCGGCGTCGGCGGGATTGACTTGCAGCCAGCGGCGATAGGCATCGATGGCTCGAGAAGTGGCGCCCGCCTGCTGGAAGAGCGACGGTAACTCGCGTGCAATGCGCGGGTCCGAAGCGGCAAGAGGCTCGAGCAGAATCAGTTCGGAGAGAAGTGCCTTCTGATCGCCGCGCGCCACCAACCAGTGGACCAATTCGATTCTGGCATTGATCTGCTGGCCTTCGGTATTGGGCGGCCACGTGCCGTAAATGGCTCGGTGAAAAAAGGAATCGGCGCTGGTGTATCTGCGCTGCTCGTCCATGGCTCGCGCCATCATCAGGTTGGCCTGTCCGTCGTTCGAGTCCTTATCCAAAATCCCGCTGAGCGCATCTTCGGCGCTGTCCGGCTGTCGATCGCGGATGAGGGCGTCGGCCAGGGCAAGTTGAAACGAAACGTTGTCGCGATCGAGAGAACGGGCAGTGCGAAACGCCTCGCTCGCTTGAGCGTTATGGCCGTCGCGCAGCAGGCTGACTCCGTTCGAATAAGCGTGGCGCGCTTGCGCGTCCAACTCGCGGTGCTCCAGGCTGGCCAGAAACTGGTCCGCCGAATAGATCGCGCCCATGGTCACCGCGATTCCAATCACCAGTTTCGGGGTCGCGAAAGGAATCATGCAGGGTGCCCTTCCGTGACCCCGAATGCGGCGAGTACATCGGGCATGGTTACGACCCCGATCACTTTACCAGCTGTGGCGCGGCTCATCACGGGAAGAGCGTCCACCTTGGCCGCGCCCATCTTTTCGATCGCGGCGCTCAGCGACTGATCGGGGTACATCACGTCCCCGGCTTCGGCTGGGATTCCGGCCGCATCCACCATGAAACGCAGATGCCCGTCCTGTACGACCGGCCAGGTGCGAACCCCGGCGTCGCGCATGGCTTCGAGCGCCGCCGTCTCATCGGTCTCTCCGACGGGACGCGCTACATCGGACACGCTGAATCCGCCTTCTCCAATCTCCCGCAAGCCAGGCAGCGAAACGCCTTCCTGGTGGGCCAGCGCTTCATAGATGGGCTGGCGCTGCAAGCGGTAGGAAATGGCGAAACTGATCAGGTTGGCGATCATCACCGGCACGATGATGGTGTAATCCCGCGTGAGTTCAAAGATCATGAGCACAGACGTCAGCGGGGTGCGGATGATGCCGGCGAAGGCAGCGCCCATGCCCACCAGCGCGTAAGCCCCCGGTCCGGCCGTGATTGCGGGAAACATGTGATGGGCCACGGAGCCCAGCGCGCCACCGATCATGGCGCCGATGAATAAAGCAGGGCCAAAGATGCCGCCGGCGTTCCCCGACGAATAGCATGTGGCCGTCGCGATGATCTTGAGCACGATCAGCATGGTGACGGTTTGCAATGCGAGGTCCCCACCCAGCACGCGCTCCACGTAGTCATAGCCAACGCCCATCACCTCGGGACGGTAGAGCGCCATCAACCCCACCACAAGTCCGCCGATGGCAGGCTGGACCCACACCGTGGCGCGCGGCAGTTTCCGGAACAATAGACGCAGGTAGAGCAGGAGCTTCACGAAGACCACCGAGCCCAGCCCTCCCGCGATGCCGAGCGCGGCGTAAATGAGGAACTCCCGCGGGTCGACCAGGTGATAAGCCGGAACGTGAAACAATGCCTGATCGCCCAGGATGAGGTGCAGCACCATCCATGATGTGGCCGAGGAGATCACCACCGAACCCAGCACAGGCGCGTGCAGATCGCCCATAATCTCCTCAAGCGAAAACAGCACGGCCGCAATGGGCGTGTTAAATGCGGCCGCCAGCGCGGCGGCGCATCCCATGGGCAGCACGGCGCGCAAGTTGGCTTTGCTCAAACCAAAGCGCCGGCCGAGATCGGAAGCAATGCCCGCGCCAATCTGCACGGATGGACCTTCCCGGCCAAGCGCGATCCCGCTGGCGAGTGAAATGGAGCAGCACAGAAACTTCCCGCACACGGTACGGAGCGAAATGTAGCCGTCGTTAATGAAGAGCGCAAATTTGGCTTGCGGAATTCCGCTACCGCGCGCGTCAGGGAAAAACCGATAGAGCAGGTACCCGGAGAACGCCGCGCCGATGACGGGGGTCAGCACGCGACGCCAGGCGGGGCTGTCCACGGGATACATACGCGCGGAAAGTCTCCCTGTCAGGAGGATGAACGCGACGACCACCAGACCGACCAGCGCGCCGATGATGAAGCTAAGCGCCAGGGAGACCCGCGCTTCTCGATCAAAAGGGACCGCAGCGGCCTTGGCCAGCTTTTTCACGGGGGCAATCGCCATGTAACTTTCAGAATAGCGAAGACTTAGAATCGTCCCATGCCGATCAAAGCCGGGGATTGCCTGTTGGCCGTGTTGTTCACTTGTGTGTTTGCCGCCTTATTATGCCAGGCGCAGGAAGGCGACTCGAAGGTGCCCTGGAAAGGCTACGCGATTCTTGGAAACGGGCACCTCACCGCGGTTTATTCGGATGACGACCGTATCCAGCAACAGACCCACGCGGAAGGCATCCAGCACCTGTACTTCAACGACTACACGGCGGACTACCTGGCATCGACTTCGTTCCGCGTGTCCGGAGCCGGCCCGGCCGGAAATAGCTCGCCTGGCATGAAGAACTTCTTCACCACCCAGACCTGGAAGCAACTAACGAACGGAGCAGTCCAGACGGTCCTTTGTTATGTGCACCCGGAGGGTGCGGTGGTGCTCCAGGTGAACGCTGATGCCCAGGCGGGCTATGAATTTCAGGCTGTGTTGCGGAAAGAGATCAGGACCGACCACAACATCTCGCTCGCTTCCGTTCTCGAGTCTGAGAATGCGGCTATCGCCACATGGTCGAACGGAACCGTCGTGGCAATTGCACCAAAGTCCCCTGGAGCGGCGATCTCGGTAAAGGAGTCGACGGTTTCCATCGAAGGTCGCTTGAGTGGCCGCGAATCCGGAGCTGAGATTCTGCTGATCCCTGCCAATTCGAGAGACGAGGCCCTCGCCAAGGTTCGTCTGTTCCGTGCCAAAGCGGATCTTGAGGGCGCCGCGGGACGTTACTGGAATGCTTGGATGGATTCCGGGAAGCTGCCGCTTTTCAAGAGTGGTGACCCGCAGGCTGCCAGGTATCTGGAAGCTTTCAAGCGTAATCTCTACTGCGTGAAATCGGCTGAACTGAACGGGCGGATTCCAGCGGACATCACGGGCCAATTCGTTACCAACGGCATGCCGCAGCTTTATCCGCGAGACGCGATGATGTGCGCCCGAGTGCTCTTGTTGTCCGGCCATGCCGAAGAGGCCAGGCAGGTGATCGAGTTTTGGGCGAAACCGCAAGTCCCGATGAAGACGCGCGGAGAGTGGTATGCGCGCTATGATGCGCACGGGAAAGCGGTGGACGCCGGCAGCGGCGCGCGCTTTGACGAGCCGGAGTGGGATTCGAACGGCTACTACATTTACCTGCTGGATCAGTATCACAGCACGAAGGGAGTGTGGCTGGCGGACGCCAAATTCCTCTATGAGCTGGCGGACTTTCTGGTGGATCACATCAGTTCGAATGGCTTGCTGGAAGAAGGTGGAATTGTCGAATGGACGGGATATCTGCCGGCCACGAACATGATCGACGCGGCTGCACTGAAGACAGCTTCGAGGATTGCTCGCGAATTCGGGAACGCGAAGAAGTCCGAGGGTTACGCCGCGGCGGCGCAGAGAATTTCGATGGCGCTCCCGCAGATGTTCGATCCCTCGCGGCAGACGTATGGGGACGTTCGATTCACTGGCCTAAAAGGAGTGAATGGCGAAAGTCTTGCGGTCCACTCGGGCGAGAAGCTCTATCTCTGGGACACTACCGCCAATGTAGGAGCGATCTGGGGCTTCCCGAATCACCGCGACCTTGAATTATCCAACAGTTTTTATGCGAACAACACGGTGAAACTGGGAGGCGGCATGCAGTATTTCGATTCTCCGGATCCGGGGCTGGCAAGCTATGGGCACGGTGTCTTTTTCTTTACGACGGCGGCCGCCGCCCAATACGAATCTTTGTCGGGGAGGAATACCAAGGCGAAGGAGTTTATCGATTGGATGCTAAGGAACGCAAACGCGTATGGCCTGATGCCGGAACACATCCTTCCAGATGGGAGTGATGTGAGTGCCGCTTCGCCGCTATCGTGGTGCGCGGCGGAGTTTGCGGCCGCATTGCTTCTGTGGAGCGAGTCTTAGCCGGCTGACTCTTCGCCACTCTGGGGCAGAAGAACAATCTTTCCTCCCGTTCCCGCGGCTACACGGCCGTACGCCTCGGCAGCCGCGGAGAGCGGGTACCTCGCCGATGACCGGGGGTTTGAGCGCACCGGACTCAAATAGCGGCCCAATCTCTGTCAGGATATGGGCGCAGTGCGAGGCGTTGAGAGGCTGGGTGTCCAGTCCGAAGAGCTTGAGTTGCTTTCGATAGAAGGGCAGAATATCAAGGGCGAACTCGCGGCCACCCACAGCGGAGTAAACTACGATCCGGCCACCGCGGGCGAGCGCGCCAAGTAGAGGGCCGAAAATGCTGCCGCCGACTCCGTTCAAGGCCAGATCCGCCCCCTTGCCATTTGTGGCGGCGCGCACGACCGCCTCCAGGTCTCCCCGGTCCGATTGCGCCGTGGCGTGGACTCCGATCGATTGCGACGCCCAGAGCTCCTTCGCGTCCCTCAGAAGTCCAAGCCCGGACCTTTCTTCATCCGTGTCTATCCGTATTCATCCGTGGCTCTGCTTTGCCCCACCCGCCGGTCCCCACGAATCCAGAACTTTCTCCTCAGCCCCCTCAACAACTTCGACCCACCCCAGTTACATTTCTTCACATTCACGAAACAACCCGGATAACTCCGCCGCCGAAACTGAAAGCGCGTAAGGAGGGCGCGGCGTGAAGAAGATCGTCATTGCATGCATCGTAGTCGGGGCAATCGCGGCTGCCCTGGCAGTGGGAAAACGAGTATGGAGCCCACCACGCACCTCCGGTTCCGATGGCGCCGAAGTGGTTCGTGTCACTCGCCGCAGCCTGGGTACGGAAGTCAAAGCCACCGGCGTCATCAAACCCAAAACTGGCGCGCAGGTGAATGTCGGTTCCACGGTGTCCGGAGTTGTATCCCATCTTCACGTACGCATTGGAGACACCGTCGACAAAGGACAGCTTCTCGCCGAACTCGATAGCCGCGAGCTTACCGCCAGACGCGATGCCGCGGAAGCCGCCGTGAAATTGGCCGAGGCCAACGTGGCCTACAGCCAAACCGATTTTTCCCGCAAAATCGCCCTCCGCACGGAACATCTGATCGCACGAAGCGAATTCGACCTCGCCCAGCAATCGAATGACGTGGCTCAGCAGCAGCGCAACCAGGCGCGCGCAAATCTGGAGGAAGCATCCACCCAGTTGGGCTACGCACGAATCTATGCGCCTATCGGTGGCGTCGTTTCCGCAGTCTCCACCGAAGAGGGTGAAACGGTTGCGGCCAGTTTCGCGGCCCCCACTTTCGTTACTCTTCTGGACCTGTCGCGCCTGGAAGTCTGGGCGTATGTCGATGAAACCGACATCGGCCGCATCCGCGTTGGCCAGAAGGCCCGCTTTACTGTGGATACTTATGCTGAGCGGGAGTTCACCGGCCGCGTCACGGCGGTCTACCCCAAGCCGGAGGTCCGCGACAACGTGGTCGACTACATCACGGTGTTGAGTTTCCAGACACCCGCCGATTGCATTCTGCGGCCCGAGATGACCACCGCGGTCACCATCGATCTGAAGCGGCGCGAGAACGTGTTGGCCCTTCCCGTCGGAGCCGTTCACCGGGAACAACAGAATCGATTCGTTTTGATCCACCGTGGCAACGCCATTGAGCGGCGGCCGGTGACGACGGGTATCCGGGATGAGAACTACTGGGAGATTCTCACCGGACTGCATGAAGGCGATGAAGTGCTCGCCGGAGAAAGAAAACAGGAGGCGAATTAAACAATGATCGAGTTGCAGCACATCAACAAGACCTACACGCGCCCAACGGGCGAAGCCGTCCACGCCCTGATCGATGTCTCTCTGCGCATTCAACGCGGCGAGTTCCTGGCGATTGCCGGCGCATCCGGGTCGGGAAAATCCACGCTCATGCACATCTTCGGGCTCCTCGACTCGCCCGATGGCGGACACTATCTGCTGGACGGTGAAGACGTATCGGGCCTCAGCGTGAAGCAACAGGCACGGCTGCGCAACCGGAAGGTCGGGTTCGTCTTCCAGTCATTCCACCTTTTGCCGCGAACCAGCGCGCTGGAGAATGTGGAACTGCCGCTGCTCTATTCCGACCGTGGTTCGACGAGGGGCCTCGGCCGGAAGGCTCTGGAGGCGGTCCATCTGTCGGATCGGATTCATCACCGCCCCTCGGAGCTTTCCGGGGGCCAGCAGCAGCGCGTCGCCATTGCGCGCGCTCTGATCAACGAGCCGGATCTTCTACTGGCTGACGAGCCGACCGGTAATCTGGACCGGCAATCGGCATCCGAAGTGATGGCGCTCTTCCAGGCTCTGAACAAGGCCGGTCGAACAATCGTTGTGGTCACCCACGATAGCGAGGTGGCCGCGCATTGCGGGCGCATCGCGCGCATCGAAGACGGGCGCATCGTGAGCGACCAGCCCGTTCCCCAGCCGAAGAATTTAATGGAGGCCGCGCAATGAGCCCGATCCGGATCGTCAAACACAGCGTCCGAACGATGGCGCGTTTCAAACTGCGCACCGGGTTCATGATGTTGGGAAGCATGGTGGGCGTCGCCGCGCTGACGTTCGTTCTCTCAGCCGGACGGGCAGCCGAGCGCAAGACCATTGAGACAGTCTCCAGGATGTTCGGCGATTCGGCGATCCTGATCGAAGATGGAGGCGGCCATTTCGCGGGCGGCCCGCGCGGCCAGGGATCGCGTCTGAAGCTCGACGATCTCGACGCAATTGCCAGGGAACTCCCCAACGTCGAATCGTGGGACCCGCAACAGGGTCTTCCGGGCGGGTCCGTTCGTCATGGCGACGTGACGGAAAGGGCGCGCGTGATGGGCGAATCGGAACGCAGCGAGCACGTCTGGGGGCGAAAAGCTTCGCGCGGCGAGTATTTTGACGCCGCCGCCGTGAAGGCTGCCGATCGTGTGGCAGTCGTCGGTGAAACAGTCGTAAGAACTCTGTTCAAGGGTGAAGATCCGCTGGGCGCGGAGATACGCATCGGCTCCGTACCGTTCCGCGTCATTGGAGTCCTCGAGCCGTGGGGAACCGATCCGCACGGCATGGATCGGGACAACGAGGTCCTTGTGCCGATTACGACTCTCATGCGCCGCGTCACCAATGTGGATACCATCGCGTCAGCGAAGCTTCTGCTTCGCAATTCCAACGACGCCGAACGGACCAGCACGGAAATCCGGCGCATCCTGCGCGCGCGCCACGCACTGGCGGCCAATGAGCCGGACGATTTCACGATCATCACTCCCGCCGAAGTCCGCGGCATGGTGGCGCAGGTTCAGAAGGTTTTGTTTCTCTACTTGCCGCTGGTTGCGGGCGTGGCGCTGGTTGTAGGCGCGCTCGTCTCGGCGATACTCATGCTGGTGTCGGTGAACGCGCGCACCGGGGAGATCGGCCTGAGGCGCGCGGTCGGGGCGGGAATCGGCGACATCCGCCTGCAATTCCTGGTGGAAAGCGCCGCCACAACCATCGCAGGCGGGGCGCTCGGTATCGCGCTCGGGTACGCCGCTGCGCGCGCGGCCGCCAGCCGCATGCATCTCGGCGAAGTGGAGTTGATTACCACTTTGCTGTTCGGCATCGCTGCCTCAACCGCGGTGGGACTGCTCGCCGGCACGATTCCAGCGATGCGAGCTGCCCGCTTACATCCTGTCGACGCCCTGCGATGAGGATGTTTCGCAGCGCCGGCGCATCCATTCGGGCGCTGCTCGCTCATAAGTTGCGCGGCGTGCTGGCGCTTTCCAGCGTCGCGGCAGGCGTCGCGGCGGTCCTGATAACCTCGGCTATTGGGGCGGGCGCACAACAGGAGGTACTGCGGAAGACCGAGACCATGGGCACAGACCTGCTGATTGTGACGCCGGCACAGGTGGCCAGTTCCGCTGCGCGGAAGATTCGAGGCGTGGTCACTACCATGAACGTCACCGACTGCCAGGCCATCGCGGCGCTCGATACGGTGCGGCAGGCGGTGCCGGGCTTCGAGAGTGACATGACCGTAAAAGTCCCCGGCAACGCGATGAAGGCCCTTGTATTGGGCACCACAGCTCCGTACCTGGAGGTTGGCCGTTTTCGAATTCGCGAGGGCCGTTTCCTCGACGAGGATGATAACGAGAAGGCGCGGCGCGTGGCCGTGCTGGGATGGCGCGTCGATCGGAATCTTTTCGGTGGCTCTGGCGCACGCGGTCAGACTCTGCGGATTCGAGGCATTCCTTTTGAAGTGATCGGCGTGCTTGCGGAAAAGGGTGCGCTGGCTGATGGTTCGGACGAGGACAACCGTGTGTTGATCCCCATCCGCACCGCTCTCCGGCGCGTCTTGAATGCCGCCTGGCTGAACTCGATTTTCGTTAGTGTTAGGGATCCGGACGTTCGGGATCAGGAAACGATGGGAGACGCCGAGAAAGAGATCGCCCGTGTGCTGCGTGTGCGGCATCGCCTCGACCCGGCCGGAAAGCCCGATGATTTCGTCATTCGGAACAGGAGCCAGGTGTTGGCCAATCAAAAGCAACTGGCCGATTCCCTGACGGCGTTTACTTCCGGCCTTGCTGCGATCTCTCTCGCTGTCGGAGGAGTGGGGATACTGGCGCTCATGCTGATGTCGGTCAAGGAGCGCACCGGCGAGATCGGGCTCAGAATGGCGGTGGGCGCAAGACCTGTCAACATTCTCGTTCAGTTTCTGCTGGAAGCGGTGCTGCTGGCCCTCGGCGGCTGGGTTGTGGGCATGGCTCTCGGAGCCGTGGCAACGGCTGCCATCGCTTTCGGTACCGATTGGAAGGTCGCCGTACCGGTGAACGCAACCGTGGCTTCGCTCGCCATGGCAGCGGTAACTGGAGTCGGATTCGGATGGGTTCCCGCTCGCAAGGCTTCACTGCTGCCACCCATTCAGGCGCTTCTGGCGGAATAATGTGACTATGGCGCGCGAGCCGTCTCAACGGGTTCTTCTGATCGACGATGACGAGCGGCTGAACGCCTTGCTGACGAAATATCTGGATCGGTTCGGCATGGCTGTACAGGCGTTCACTCGCCCCGAACTGGGACTTCGCGCCTTGAAGTCCGATCCACCCGACCTGATTGTCCTCGATGTCATGCTTCCGGAGATGGACGGGTTCGCAGTCTGCCGCAAGGTGCGCGAGAACAGCCGTGTCCCCATCATCATGCTCACTGCGCGCGGCGACGTGATGGATCGCATCGTGGGTCTCGAGATCGGCGCGGACGATTACCTGCCTAAGCCCTTTGAGCCGCGCGAGCTCGTGGCCCGAATTCAGGCGGTGCTGCGCCGGGGATCTGCTACGGCGGAAGCCGGCGAGACGTTGCGCGCCGGAGACCTGGAGATTAACTCCGGCACCCATTCGGCCCGTCATCACGGCGAGGATCTGGACCTGACCGCCGCTGAATTCGAACTGCTCCGCCTGCTCGTCCGCAACCGGGGCAGGGTTCTCAGCCGCGATCGCATGATGGATGAAACGCGCGGGATCGACTGGGCGGCTTTCGACCGATCGATTGACGTGCTGGTCAGCCGCCTGCGCCAAAAATTGGGCGATAACGCCAAGCGTCCTACCATGATCCGGACCGTTCGTGGAACCGGTTACGTCTTCATCGGAGGCCAGCGTGACTAAGCGTCCGCAACCATTGTTCCGCTCGGTTTTCGTCAAGCTGGTTTCCATCATGCTCGCGATGGCATTCGCCTTGTTAGCGCTCGTAGTCGGCTTCTTTGTCTTGATCATCTACCCCCATCTGAGCTTCACCACGGAGCGTCTGATTGATGAATACACTCGCCTGTTTATGGCAAGTTCGCCGGACCTTGCGGCGGCGCAGCAGGCTGCCCGGCGACTGGATGTGGAAATACGTTACGAAGGGCCCCGGGGGACGTGGAGCACCAGTACCCGGTTGCCCACAATCGCCGATGTGCGCAGCGGCAGGCTGCGAGGGACCCCGGCAGGCATGGACTACGAAACGGAGACTGCGCCGGATGGTGGCGCATATCTGTTCGCCTGGAGGTTCGGCCAGGTCAACCGCGGCGTACACACCAAGCTGCTCTGGCTCCTCCTGGTCCTCATGATCGGCGTGGTTCTGGCCGCCTATGCCTTCCAAAGGCGGCTGCTGCGTCCGGTCCGCTGGCTCGATGCAGGCGTGGCGGGGTTGAGTTCGGGGCGTCTGGATATTGCAGTGCCGGTGCGCACGCACGATGAATTCGGCGTGCTCACCCAGGCCTTCAATCGGATGGTGCAGCGCGTGAGTCGGATGGTTCAGGCGCGCGATCAGCTTCTTCTCGACGTCAGCCACGAGCTTCGTTCGCCGTTGACGCGGATGAAACTCGCCCTTGAGTTTCTGCCGGAAGGCGAACAGCGAGCCGGCATGGCCGCCGATGTCAATGAGATGGAACGAATGGTTTCCGAACTGCTCGAACTGGAACGGCTCCGGGACGGCCGCGGGGTCCGCAGGGTGCGTCAGAGTCTGCTGCCTCTCCTGCGCGAGGTGGCGGCCGAATTTCGTGACCGGGCGCCCGGCGTCCACCTGTCCATCACGGAGCGGGAGATCATGGTGGACATCGATGCGGAGAAGCTGCGGACGGTTCTCCGGAATCTGCTGGAAAACGCCTTCAAATATTCGCTTCCCGATAGCCGTCCGGTGGAACTTTCGACGAGCGAAAACGGAGACAACATCGCCGTGCGGGTCAGTGACGACGGCCCCGGAATTCCGCAGTCCGATCTGGAGAGCATCTTCGAGCCGTTTTTCCGCGTGGACCGGTCACGCTCGAAAAGCACGGGCGGCTATGGTCTGGGCCTGAGCATCTGCAAACGAATCATGGAGGCTCATGGAGGAACAATCACTGTCGTCAGGAACGCCGGACGCGGAACCACGTTCTTCCTGAAACTGGCGAAATCTTAAACCTGCTTCATACCAACCGGATCCCACTTGCATTCCTTTTGTTCGAAGTAACTCAGGTTCGCCAGCAGCGCCGGCCCCGCCGCACGGAATCCAAAGGTGGGATCTTCAATCACCGGCTTCCGCGTCCGCACCGCTTGAATAAAGTTCTTGTGGTGATCCAGATGATCGCTATACCCCGGCGGCGGCAGGAATTTCTCGTCATCGTCCGGCCGCATGGCATCCGCGCTGGGACGCTGCTCGGGATACTTCTCGCGATAGTCCTTCAGGAATTCCTTCTGCGTGGCGTTCGCAAAGGTATCGATGGTGTAACCCGGTTCGGCTTCCCGAGGCGTCCGGGAAACGGTGACTCCATTGCCGATGGTCATGATGCCTTCCGAGCCAATAAACCGGAAACCTTGGTTCTCGCTCGACCCATCTTCAAAGTTCACGCGCAGCGCCAGGTTGAACGCCGGATGCGACTCCGTTTTGGGGTAGTCGCAAAGCGCCAGCATCAGGTCCGGCACATCGCGCCCGTCTTTCCAGAAGCGTGTTCCGCCGGTGGCATAGACGCGCGTCGGTCCCATCGAGCCGATCACAAAATGCATCCCGCTGAACAGGTGGACGAACAGATCGCCCGCCACCCCCGTGCCGTAATCCTGATAATTGCGCCAGCGGAAGACGCGTTTCGAATCGTAGTCATGATGCGGCGCGCGTCCCTGGAAGCGCTCCCAATCGATGGTGTCGGTCGATGCGTCGGGCGGAATCGAATACTGCCACGCGCCGATCGCCGAGTTGCGGTCCCACCAGGCCTCCACCATGTTGAACTCGCCGATCACGCCTTGCCGCAACAGATCCTGCGCCTTCTTATAAACGATGGAACTGACGCGCTGGCTGCCCACCTGCATGATGCGGCCGGTCTTCTTTTGCGCCTCGATCACGGGCGGCCCGAACGCCAGCCGCTGCACCATGGGCTTCTCGCAATAAACATCCTTGCCCGCATTCATCGCGGCGATCGAGACGCGGTCATGCCAGTGGTCGGGCGTGGCGATGATCACCGCGTCAACGTCCGGTCTCGCCAGCACTTCTTCAAAGTGCCGCGACGTGAAAACGTCGGCGCCCCACCGCTCTTTCGCGTGCGTCAGCCGCCCGTCATAAACGTCCGAAACCGCCACCAGCTTCGTGCCGCCCACCTTCAACGAAGCCTCCACGTCGCCCGAGCCCATGCCGCCCACCCCGATGAGCGCGATCTGTACGTTG
This sequence comes from Bryobacterales bacterium, assembly GCA_003136675.1. Taxonomy (GTDB): domain Bacteria; phylum Acidobacteriota; class Terriglobia; order Bryobacterales; family Bryobacteraceae; genus Bog-113. The sequence continues at coordinate 12,394 of PLFE01000154.1, read as the reverse complement.
TCGTTGGGCGAGATGGTGCGTTGCGCGCTGGCCGCCTGGGCAGCCAAAGCCGCCCCGGCCGTCGCCTGAATAAAATGCCGGCGTGTGGTCATGATTGAGGATTATATCGCCTGGCGTCGGGAGAAATCTGATTTGTATAGGTTTGTAAGGATGAGGAAAAATGTGTCGGCGTGTCTTGCAGTCGGTGCCGTTGAAGAGCTACCATGCGGGCGGCCTCCGGCGGGCGATTCGCTGGGGTTGCTGTAGCCGATTGAAGGTTGACATGTCAAAAAACGTCGCACATTCCCTAATCCTGCTCATCCCTGCCATGCTGCACGGGGCAACAGGCACCACCACCAGCCTCTCCAGCTCCGTGAATCCCGTGGTCTTTGGAAGCCCGGTTACTTTGACCGCGACGGTCTCACCCAATCCAGGCTCCGGCAGTGTCACGTTCTATGCCGGAACCACCATTCTGGAGACCGAGCCTTTGTCGAACGGCAAAGCGGCTCTCACCACGACTCTTCTGCCATTCGGAGCGCTGTCGCTGAAAGCGCGTTATAACGGGAATAGCACGTTCTCGGCGAGCAGTTCCACGGCGCTGTCGCAGACCGTGAACACCGTTTTGGGCGAAGGATTCCAAGCCGCCGGCTCGTTCGCTCAAAGCGCCGTCGCCGTGGGCGATCTGAATTCCGACGGCAAGCAGGATCTCGCGCTCGGCACTTCCACGGGCGTGGAGGTGATGCTGGGCAACGGGGACGGCACATTCCAAACACCCGCGAGCTACACAACCGCGGGCTCGGGCGGGGCAACCAGCATCACCGTGGGAGATTTTAACGGCGACGGGAAACCCGACCTCGCGGTCTCCTTCGACAAGGTCATTTACGTCCTGCTGGGCAACGGCGATGGCGCCTTCCAGGCCGCCGTGCAGATCGCCAGCGGTTACGAAGAAACAAACACGCTCACGGTGGGAGACTTCAATGGCGATGGCAAGGCTGATCTGGCGTTCGGCGGGTACTCCAGCGTAGGCGGATCCAGTGGAAGCGTTTTCGTGATGCTCGGAAACGGTGATGGAACATTTGCGCAGCCGTGGACCTTCACGCTAACGGGCGGTTATCTCCCTTATCTCGCGCTGGGCGACTTTAACGGCGATGGCATACCGGATTTGGCATACTCGGCCCAGTTCCAGACGGGAATTCTGCTGGGCAACGGCGATGGAACGTTTCGGGCTGGGGGAAGCTACAGCAATCTGTCGGGCGGCCTGGACGTCGCAACCGCGGACCTCAATGGGGACGGCAAACTGGACGTGGTAGTCGCGGTCGGCGATGATAATACGCTCTTGTGGGTCTTCCTTGGCAACGGCGACGGGACTCTGCAACCCCCGGTGAAATATGAGGTTCCCGGCTTGACGAACTGGGTAGCGATCGCGGATTTCAACGGCGACGGCAAACCGGACCTCGCCACCAACTACACCGAGGCCCTCAACAGTTTCAGCGTGCTGCTGGGCAACGGCGACGGCACTTTCCGGACTTCTGCGAATTATTTTAGTCAGGGATCTGTCTACGGGCCCTTGGTGGTGGGTGACTTCAACGGCGATGGCAGAGCCGACGTAGCCTATCCTGGGTCCGTTCTCCTGGCCCTCGGTCCGCCCACCACCACCGCTCTCGAATCCTCCCTCAACCCTTCGACTTTTGCCCAGAGCGTGACCCTGACGGCGACGGTTTCTCCCTCGACCGCCACTGGTAATGTCACGTTCTATGACGGCTCCACATCGCTCGGAGTGGACGCGCTCACGAGCGGCGTCGCAAGCCTGTCCCTCACCACCCTCTCCGTAGGTTCGCATCCCCTCACTGCCGTCTATGGTGGAGATTCCAACGAAGGAACCAGCACGTCGGCGATTCTCACTCAGACCGTGAATGCGCGCACCACTTCCACCACCTTGGCCTCATCGCCGAATCCGTCGACTTATGGCCAGAGCGTTCTTTTAACCGCCACCGTCTCGCCCGCGATCGCCACTGGAACAGTTACTTTTTACAATCAGTCCACCGTCCTCGGAACGGGCGTAGTGAGCGATGGAACCGCAACGTTGTCTATATCGACGCTCCCGGTCGGTACTTACTTTCTAACCGCGGCCTACGGCGGAGATCCGGGTGACGGAACCAGCAACTCAGTCGTTCTCACTCAGACCGTGAATGCGATCGTGACCTCGACGGCATTGACCTCTTCACCTAATCCTTCCGTCTATAGCCAGACCGTAACTCTCACCGCCAGCGTCTCGCCCGCTACCGCAACAGGCGTTGTAACGTTCTATCACGGCGCAACCTCGCTCGGCACGGGTACTTTGAGCGGCGGACAGGCCACGCTGTCACTTTCCACCTTCACTGCGGGCGGCCACTCGCTCACGGCAACTTATGGCGGAGATCCATCTGACCGGCCCAGCACTTCTCCGGTGATCACCCAGGTCGTCAATCCAGCGACCACTTCGACAATCCTAACCTCGTCTCCCAATCCATCCACTTTTCGAAAGAACGTGACTTTGACGGCCACCGTTTCGCCATCGATCGCCACGGGCACCGTCACCTTTTATCGCGGAGGTACCAGCATCGGGACGGGCGTCCTGAACGGCGGTATCGCGAGTCTGATAACGGCGTCGCTTCCAGAAGGTACGAACACCCTCAAAGCCGTCTACGGCGGAGATGCGAACGACACCACCAGCACGTCCAACGTGATTAGTCAGGAGGTGAGAGCGATCACATCGACGGCGTTGACCTCTACGCCCAATCCGTCGGCCGTTGGCGAGACCGTCACTTTGACGGCGACCGTTACGCCTTCCGTCGCCACGGGTACGGTGACGTTCTACCACGGCGCCACGCCCATGGGAACCGGCACTTTGAGCGGCGGGAAGGCAACCATTACATCATCCGGAATCCCGGAAGGGAACCACGCGCTGACGGCCACCTATAACGGCGACACGAACGACGCGCCAAGTACTTCGCCGATCGTGAATCAGGTCGTGAACTAACGGAATTCCTAGTACTTAGACTCTACCGTCATTGGCATGGTACCCGCGGCTTCAGCCGCGTGTCCCCTAATTTCTGCCTAGTTATTTCGCGGACACTACAGTTAGGTAGTACTTAGACCCTACCGTCTTTGGGCCAAACGAACTGGCCGGAGGCGCGTCTATCAAAACTAGGAGATCCTCTTTGAAACGCTTTCCATTTCTACACACAACCAAATCTAGGCTGCAGGCCACGGCCGCTGTGGTGCTGCTTTGCGGGGGTCTGATCGCGGCTCATGCCAGCGTCGACGCCGCTCACATCCACCTGAAACTGGCGGACGCCAATGAGGGCCCCGCGCGTTTGACCATGGCCCCGGCGGCCAAGACCGCCATGCCGACAGTCGTCAAAATTTCGGCTTCGAAGATGGTGAAATCCCCTGCCGGCATGGGCCAGTTCGGGCAGGGTGACGAATCCGATCTGTTTCGCCAGTTCTTCGGCGGCGGTGGACGGCAAGGCCGTACACCCCAGGCGCCGGAGGCCCATCGTGAAGGCGGCCTCGGTTCGGGCGTCATTATCAGTTCCGATGGCTACATTCTCACGAACAATCACGTAGTCGACGGCGCCACGGACGTCCGCGTCACTCTTCCCGACCGCCGCGAATTCAAAGCCAAGGTCATCGGCACCGACCCCAAGACCGATATCGCGGTGATCAAGATCGACGCCACGGACCTGCCGGCAATCACCATCGGCAACTCGTCGAAACTGCAGGTGGGCGATGAAGTTCTGGCGATCGGCAATCCTTATGGAGTCGGACAAACCGTCACCATGGGAATCGTCAGCGCCACAGGCCGGGCGAACATGGGCATTGAAGACTACGAAGACTTCATCCAGACGGATGCCTCCATCAATCCGGGCAATTCCGGCGGCGCGCTTGTGAACGACCGCGGTGAGCTGGTCGGCATCAATACGGCCATTCTGGCGGCCGGCTCCGGTGGCAATCAGGGCATTGGTTTCGCGGTGCCTGTGAATCTGGCCCGCGAAGTGATGGACCAGATTGTGACGCACGGCCAGGTCACCCGCGCCTATATCGGCGTGACGGTGCAGGAAGTCTCTCCGGCGATCGCCAAGGCCATCGGCCTTGATGGGCCCAAGGGCGCGCTGGTGGCGGATGTCTCGCCCAACAGCCCCGCGCAAAAAGCTGGACTGCAATCCGGCGACGTGATTCTCTCAGTGAACGGTACGCCGATTCAGGAGAGCAATCAACTGCGCATGGATATCTCCATGATGGGCACCAACCAGGCCTTGAAGCTTCAGGTTTTCCGCAACGGCAAGGTGCAGGATCTCAACGCGGAAACGGCTGCGCTGCCGAACCAGAAGGTGGAGCGCGCCAGCAATGAGACCGGCGGTTCCGCAAGCGGGATCGACGGCGTCTCGGTCGAGAACCTGAATCCGGAAGTGGCCCAGCAGGTCGGCGTCGCGCCCAACACCACGGGAGTGGTGATTACCGGAGTGGACCCGTCGAGCGCTGCGGCAAGCTCCGGCTTGAAGGAAGGCGATGTGATTCAGGAAGTGAACCACAAGAAGGTCACGAACGCCGATGATTTCGCGAGTGCCATGCAGAAATCGAAAGGCGATTCACTGCTGCTGATCAACCGGGCGGGGAATAAGATCTACCTGGCGGTTTAGTTCAACAAAACGCGAGAGGCAGTTCCGGGCGAGGCCTTCCGAAAAGGAAGGTCCTCGCCCTTTTTCGTTGCATGACGCTGGCATGCGAAAATCGTTTCTACTCCTTGCGCCGCTGGCTGTCCTTTATTAAAAGGTGAGAATCAGTACGTGTTTTTCGGCACTCCCTGATACGCAGCTCCCACCAAATACGCCGTGACATGTAATGCGCAGTGAGAACCAATTTGCGTTAGGCGGCATAACGAATGGACCAGGAGAACCTGAAAGCAACCCCCAGCGGCGATATCGCCGGTAACGGTGCTGTCTCTTTGGAAACGAAACGACCAGTTCCTCCAGATCATAGACTGCAAGCTCCTCCAGAACAGAAACTGCTGGCGAATGAACCGCCGCCCAGGCGCAGGTGGCTGGTATGGCTCATCGTTCTTCTGGTGGCTCTGGCGATCTTTTTCATCTACCGTTACATGACCGCCAAAAAGGCGACGGAAGCGGCCGCGGCCAAGGGCAAGGCCCCGCAGGCGGCGGCCATCACGACGGGCCAGTCGTCCACCGGCAACATCAATATTTATGTGGATTCGCTGGGCACCGTAACGCCCACCTATACCGTCACGGTGTATAGCCAGGTTACCGGCCGGGTGATGGAAGTTCATTACCGGGAAGGTCAGATGGTGATGAAGGGCGATCCGTTGATCGACATCGATCCGCGGCCCTACGAGGCCACGCTGGAGCAAGCGCAGGGAACTCTCGCGCGCGATGAAGGGCTGCTGGCGGAAGCGCGCATCGATCTCAAACGCTACGCGGAAGCCAACGCCAGAATGGCCATCGCCAAACAACAGTTGGAAGACCAGGAACAGACCGTCATTCAGGACGAAGGCACCGTCAAAGCCGACAAGGCCAACGTGGCCTACGATCAGGTGCAGCTCGAATACTGCCACATCGTCGCGCCCATCACGGGCCGCGTGGGGCTTCGCCTGGTAGACGCGGGCAACACCATTTTCTCAGGAAGTAGCTCCACGCTGGTCGTCATCACGCAGTTGCAGCCGATCACCGTGGTGTTCAACGTTTCGGAAGACGATCTGCCGCAGGTTCAAGCGCAGTTGCGCGGCGGCCACAGGCTCGAAGTGGATGCGTTCGACCGGGCGGACGAGAAGCAGATCGAAGCCGGAATGCTGACCTCGCTGGATAATCAGGTGGATACCTCTACCGGAACCATCAAGTTCCGCGCCGACTTCCCCAATAAGCATCTGGGCCTTTTCCCAAACCAGTTTGTGAACGCCAGATTACTCGTGAACACGCTGAAGAACGTCGTGCTGGTCCCTTCCGCGGCGGTTCAGCATAACGGTACCAGCGCTTTCGTATACATCGTGAATCCCAACAAGACGGTTTCTGTGCAGCAGGTCAAAACCCTCACGAGCAATCAGGAGGTCACCGCCGTCCAGGGAGTGAACACTGGCGTCGCTTTGGCCACCAGTGGATTTGACCGCCTGGAATCGGGCGCCGCTGTGATGGTTCGCAATCCGCAGCCCGGCAAGAAGAACGCGCCCGCGGCCGGAACGTCAGCGGGGGGAACCTCGTCCGGCGGAACCTCAGCTCCATGAGCCCATCCCAACCGTTTATCGTCCGTCCGGTGGCGACGGCCTTGCTGATGGCTGCGCTTTTTCTGGCGGGCGGAGTTGCGTTCTTCCAGATTCCCATCTCGGCGCTTCCCGAAGTGGATTACCCCACCATGCAGGTGCTGACGTTCTACCCCGGCGCCAGTCCGGATGTGGTTGCCTCCGCCGTCACCGCTCCCTTGGAACGGCAGTTTGGCGAGGTGGCCGGCTTGAGCCAGATGACGTCCACCAGCGCGGGCGGAGTTTCGGTGATCGTCATGCAGTTCCAGCTCAGCCTGAATATCGATGTGGCCGAGCAGGAGGTGCAGGCGGCCATCAACGCCGCGCAGAGTTATCTGCCGGCCAACCTGCCCACCCCGCCGATTTACAGCAAATCGAATCCGGCTGACGCGCCCGTTCTTACCCTCGCGCTCACTTCGAGCGAAATGGCCCTTTCCCGAGTGGAAGATCTCGCCGATACGCGGCTCGCGCCGAAAATTTCGCAAATCACCGGTGTCGGCCTCGTCAGCATCTCGGGAGGCCAAAAGCCCGCCGTCCGCATCCAGGCGAACCCCACCGCTTTGGCCTCTTATGGCATCAACCTCGAAGACCTGCGCAATGCGCTCACCGGCACCAGCCTGAACTCGGCGAAAGGAAGCTTCGACGGGCCCTCGCAGGATTACACCATCAACGCCAACGATCAGTTGCTATCCAGCGGAGATTACAGCCAGGTGGTAGTTGCATACAAGAACGGCGCGCCCGTCATGCTCAACCAGGTCGCGCATGTGGTGGACGGCGTGGAGAACGACAAACTCGCCGCCTGGGTGAATTACACGCCGGCGGTGCTGCTGAACATCCAACGCCAGCCGGGGGCCAACACCATCCAGGTAGTGGACAGCATTCAGCGGCTCTTGCCGCAGTTGGTGACCACTCTTCCGAAATCGGTTCACGTCGAGATCGTCACGGACCGCACCACCGCCATTCGGGCTTCGGTGGACGATGTCGAGTTCGAACTGCTGCTCACCATCGGGCTGGTTGTGATGGTGATCTTCCTGTTTCTGCGCAGCATCTCGGCCACCATCATTCCCAGCATCGCCGTTCCGCTCTCGCTGGTGGGCACGTTCGGGGTGATGTATCTCGCCGGGTACAGCCTGAACAACCTCACCATGATGGCGCTCACCATCTCCACCGGGTTTGTGGTGGACGACGCCATCGTCATGATCGAGAACATTTCGCGCTACATCGAAGAGGGCGAAGAGCCCATGGCGGCGGCGCTGAAAGGCGCGGAGCAAATCGGCTTCACCATTATTTCTCTGACCGTATCTTTGATCGCCGTGTTGATCCCGCTGCTGTTCATGGGAGATGTGGCGGGCCGTCTGTTCCGCCAGTTCGCGGTCACGCTGGCGGTCACCATCATTCTCTCGGCCGTGGTTTCACTCACGCTCACGCCCATGATGTCCGCGCGCCTGCTGCACTATACGCCGCCGGAAAAGCAGGGGCGCCTCTTTCGCTACTCCGAGCGCGTGTTCGAAAGCATCATTGCTTTCTACGGCCGCACGCTGCGGTTCGTGCTGCGCTTTCAAACCATCACCTTGCTGGTCGCCGTCGCCACGCTGGTGCTCACCGTTCTGCTTTACCTCAGCATTCCGAAGGGGTTCTTTCCCACCCAGGATACCGGGATCGTGCAAGGCATCTCGCAGGCTTCCGCCACCACTTCCTTCGCGGCGATGACGCGCATGCAGCAGGACCTCGTGAAGGTGCTGCTGGCCGATTCCGCCGTCGATAGCGTTTCGTCTTTCATCGGCGCGGATGGCACCAACACAACGCTCAACAGCGGCCGCATCCAGATCAATCTGAAACCACTCGATCAACGCGGAATTTCGGCCACCGAGGTGATTACCCGGCTGGGACCGAAGCTGGCCGAGGTAGCGGGAATCAAGCTCTACATGCAGCCCGTGCAGGACCTTACGGTGGACGATCGCGTCAGCCGCACCGAGTATCAGTACACCCTCGAAGACCCCAATCGGGACGAGTTGGATAACGTGGTCCACGGCTTGGTCGCGAAGTTTCAACAGCTCCCCGAACTGGCGGACGTGGCCACCGATCAGCAACTGGGCGGGGTGGCGGAAGCCTTGACCATCGACCGCATTACCGCATCCCGCTTCGGCATCACTCCGCAGACCATCGACAGCACGCTCTATGACGCGTTCGGACAGCGCCAGATCAATACCCTCTACACGCAGGTGAATCAATACCACGTCATTCTTGAGACGGAGCCCAAGTTTCAGCTCGATCCTCAGAAGCTGCACGACATCTATATTCAATCCTCCGCAACCAGCGCGTCCTCGTCGGCCGTTTCCTCGAACACCGCGGGCTCCTCTTCGGGAGCCGGATCCGGCAACGCCGCTTCCTCCGGAAATGCGCTGCTCACGGCTTCTTCCAACAGCGGTGTTTCCTCGCCTGTATCTTCCACCTCGGCGCTGTCTTCGGGAAACCTCAGCACGGCGGCGGGCACGTCGAGCGTCAACTCCAGTTCTGCGCTATCCGCATCCTCCAACTCGAACTCGCTGAGCAATGTTCTCTCCGGCAGCGGCAACTCCACGGGAATTTCCTCCAGCGCCAACACTTCGTTGGGCGGAACCACGCGCGCGGGTTCGGCCACCACGTCCGCGCCGGGTTCTTCTGGCGGAAGCGGAGGTGGCGGAGGCGGTGGTGGTGCCACGAGCGGTCCTGCTCTGCCCACTCCCATACCGTTGAGCGCCATCGCTCACTTCCAGCCGCAGAGTGAGCCGCTGTCGATTACGCACCAGGGGCAGTTTCCCGCCGTCACCGTGTCATTCAACCTTGCCCCAAATTACTCGCTCGGGCAGGCGCTCGATGCTATGAACAAGGTGATCGCCGGCACCACTTTGCCGCGCGGCGTGGTGGCCAACTATCAAGGCACCGCGGCGGCGTTCGAAGGCTCGCTGCAAAATGAGGGCTTGCTGATTATTGCCGCCCTGGTGACGGTATACATCGTGCTCGGCGTACTGTATGAGAGCTATGTGCATCCCGTCACCATTCTTTCCACCCTACCATCGGCTGGGGTCGGCGCTCTGCTGGCGCTCCGGCTCTTCCATCTGGACCTGGATATTGTGGCTATCATCGGCATCATCCTGCTGATNNTGACCACCATGGCGGCGCTGCTGAGTGGCGTTCCTCTGGCCTTCGGCACGGGGATCGGCTCCGAGCTCAGGAAACCGCTGGGGGTGGCGATGGTTGGCGGACTCATCTTCAGCCAGGTACTGACCCTCTACACCACGCCGGTGATCTATATCTTCTTCGACAACCTGGGCGCGCGGTTCGGACGGCGCACTCGTGCGGAGCAGGCATGAACCCGTCGAGGACTTTTATCGAACGCCCCGTCGCAACCACGCTCCTGACGGTTGCGGTCGCCATCGCCGGAGCCATCGCTTTTACCGAGTTGCCGGTTTCACCGCTGCCACAGGTGGATTTCCCGACCATCAGCGTGGGCGCGTCGCTGCCGGGCGCGAGTCCCGACATCATGGCGTCGTCGATCGCCACCCCCCTTGAGAGGGAGTTCGGCCACATCGCCGGCATCACTGAGATGACGTCGTCGAGCTCGCTCTCGACCACCAGCATCACGATGCAGTTCGACCTCGGCCGCGACATCAACGGCGCGGCGCGGGATGTGGAGGCCGGCATCAACGCGGCGCGTACCTATCTGCCCGCGAATCTGCCCGCAAACCCGTCCTATCGCAAGGTGAATCCGGCGGACTCGCCGATTATGGTGCTGGGTATTCAGTCGGACGTATATGACGTGCCCACGCTTTACGATGAGGCCTCCACCGTCATCGAGCAGCGCATTTCGCAGATCAGTGGCGTCGGCCAGGTGACGGTGGTGGGGGCATCGCTGCCCGCCGTCCGCGTGGAGCTCAACCCCAACCAACTGGCCAGCTACGGAATCAGCCTGCCCTCTGTGCAGGCGGTGGTGTCCGGCCAGAACTCCAATCTGGCGAAGGGCCAGGTGTCGGATGGCACCTCCACCGTGGACATTCTGGCCAACGACCAGATCTCGAAAGCGGCGGCCTATAAGCCGCTGATTGTGGGCTACCACAACGGCGGAGCGGTACGGTTGCAGGACATCGCCGATGTGATCGACTCCCAGCAGACTGTGCGCCAGGCCGGGTTCCTGAACGGCAAGCCCTCGGTGAATATGCTCATTTTCCGCCAGCCCGGTGCCAACATCATCACTACGGTGGATGCGGTAAAAGCGGCGATTCCCTCGCTGCAGGCGAGCATCCCGAGAGGCCAGCACATTATCACGATTCTGGACCGCACGCTGACCATCCGGGCTTCCGTCTCCGACATCGAGAAAACCCTGATGATCTCGGTGATCCTCGTCATTCTGGTGGTGTTCCTGTTTTTGCGGAACTTCCATGCGACATTTATCCCCGCGGTTGCGGTGCCTGTGTCATTGATCGGCACCTGCGCGGTCATGTATCTTTGCGGCTACTCACTGGACAATCTTTCGCTGATGGCGCTCGCCATATCGAGCGGCTTTGTGGTGGATGACGCCATCGTGGTCATGGAGAACATCACGCGGCATCTGGAAGAAGGCCTGTCACCGATGCAGGCCGCGCTGAAAGGCGCGCAGGAGATCGGCTTCACGGTCTTCTCCATCAGCATCTCATTGATCGCCGTTTTCATTCCCCTGCTTCTGATGGGAGGCATTATCGGACGCCTGTTCCGCGAGTTCGCGATTACGCTGTCATCGGCCATTCTGGTGTCGATGGTGATCTCGCTCACCACCACGCCCATGATGTGCTCGCGCGTGCTGAAGTCGGAGAAGGCGGTGAGGCACGGCCGGCTCTATAACTGGAGCGAGCGGATGTTCGACGCCATTCTCAACGGATATAAAAGCAGCCTCACTTGGGTACTGGACCACCCGGCCCTGGCGGGCACGGCGTTTCTCATCACCCTGGTTCTCAACGTCTACATGATTATGAACGCTCCCACGGGATTCTTCCCGCTCCAGGACACCGGAGCCATGATCGGGGGAATGCAGGGGCCACAGGATACGTCTTTCTACGCCATGCGCACCGCCGTGCAGCAGGCCGTGAGCATTATCAAGAGTGACCCCGCCGTGGACAATGTGATGGCGTTTACGGGAGGGCAGGGTGCGACCAACGGCGGCTTCGCGTTCATCGCGCTCAAGCCGCTCGATGTGCGCAAGGTGAGCGCGGCGGTAGTGCTCGCCCGCCTGCGGCCGAAACTGCTGCGCGTGCCTGGCGCGTCTACTTTCCTTCAGCCGGTGCAGGATATTCGAATCGGCGGCCGCCAATCGAACGCCGCTTACCAGTACACCTTGCAGGCGGAGACCACGGCCGACCTGCAGAAGTACGGTCCCCTGCTTCTCTCGCAATTGCGCCACACGCCTGGGTTTGCGGACGTGAATACCGATCAGCAGAATAACGGCCTGCAAGCTCTGCTCACCTACGACCGCCCCACCGCGGCGCGATTATCGGTGACGCCGGCATTGCTCGACAGTACGCTCTACCACGCCTTCGGTCAGTCGGAGGTCTCCACCATTTATACCGAACTGAACCAATACTATGTGGTCATGGAGGTGGCGCCAAAATACTGGCAATCGCCACAGGGATTGAAGGATATCTACCTGATCCCGAACGCGGGAGGGGGCGGCATTCCGCTCGACGCCGTCGCCCAGTATGTCCCCTCCACCGCGCCGCTGGCCGTAAATCACACCGGCTTGTTCCCCTCCGTCACGGTGAATTTCAATCTCGCCCCGGGCGTCTCGCTGGGAGCGGCCACCCAGCAGATTCAGGCGATCCAGCAGAAGCTGGGCATGCCGCAGTCGATCCACGGCCAGTACGCCGGCACGCTGCAGGCTTTCAAAGCCTCGCTGAATTCGGAGCCCTACCTGGTGCTCACAGCGGTGCTCGCCGTCTACCTGGTGCTGGGGATCCTTTACGAGAGCCTGATTCACCCGCTCACCATTATCTCCACGCTTCCACCGGCCAGCCTGGGGGCCATGATCGCCATGAAGATCACCGGCACGGAGCTGGATGTGATGTCGATCATCGGCATCATCCTGCTGATCGGTATCGTGAAGAAGAACGCCATCAT
>PLFE01000101.1 GCA_003136675.1 Bryobacterales bacterium | reverse complement strand
AAAGGATGTGTCCGTCCGGACATGGGGTCCGAACCGGTTCGTGCTCAGATTGAACGTCGGCAAGAAGCTCGTGCCCGGATCGCTCCCATAAGTTCCCTTCGATATGTTGCCGAAGGAATCATAAGTGTAGGAAGCGCCCCAGACCGATCCGCAGTTGTTAGTCAAAAGACGATTTAAATCATCGTAGACATAGGCACAAGTCTGCGTATCGCCCGAAAAGAATCCGTCTGTGATATTCAGCCCGCCGACGGTCCCGTTCGTGTTGTTGGTGATGGTCGCGTTGTAGCTGAGGCTATTCACGTTGATCGCGTATCCGGTAGGCCGTTCCGTATTCGGATCGAACGAAAAGGTGTCGTGATCCGCTCCGCCGTTCGAGCCATAATTCACCCGCGTGGCGTTGCTCGATCCATCGTACGCGACCGCCGACACCGGGCTCTGTCCCGAGCTCGCCGCCATTGAGTAGATCCGCCCCTCACCGTCGGGGGTGGTAGTCAACGTGGGCAACCCCGAAAGGTTCGAGGAGAACGCGTCCAGCAACCCATTCTGCCAGTAGGTCGCGTTGAAGTGCACATAATTGCCCGCGCCGGAATGCGGCGACCATTGATACGTGTCTGAAATTTCGCCCCGCGCCGAGTACTTGAAACCCAGATCGGTTAGCTTGCCGGCCATGGGCCCAGTATAAGCCTCCGCCAGCCGGTTCGTCACGTTCACCATCGCGATGCGCGAAATTTATTTTTTCATCTGTGACTCAAACTCTTCCTATTGCTTTCCCATATAAACTGTGCCAACCTTCTTATGGATGAAAAAAGCGGACGTTTGGCAGGGGACTTTGGCGCTGATGGCCCTCAAGACCATCGAGACCCTGGGGCCTCTTCACGGGTATGGGATTGCCCGGCGCATCGAGCAGACCAGCGGCGACCTTCTGGCCTTGAACTATGGAACCTTGTATCCCGCGCTGCTGAAGCTAGAGCAGGAAGGGTCGATTGAATCGGAATGGGGACTGTCCGAGAACAACCGCAAGGCGAAGTTTTACAAGCTGACCAGGGCGGGGCGGAAGCAGCTTGAAAAAGAAGCAAGCGATTGGGCGCAGACGACCGAGATACTCGCTCGATTCCTTGCGCCTGGGGAGAATCCGTTATGAAGAAACTACGGGCCTGGATGGTCAGACTGGGGGGGTTACTACCGAATCAACAGCGGGAACGGGAGTTGGCGGATGAAATCGAGAGCCATCTGCAATTGCACATTGAGGACAATCTGCGACTGGGGATGACCGAGGAACAGGCGCGGCGGAGTGCCCTGTTGCAACTGGGCGGAGTGGAATCGACTAAGGAAAACTATCGTGAAAGAAGCACGGTGCCGTTCGTCGAACACACGCTGCAAGACGTGAGGTTCGCGGTGCGGCAACTGCGCAAGAGCGCGGGATTCAACTTTGCCGCGATCTTCATGCTGCGTCGCTCAGCGGCGTCACTGCCGCGCCCTGGCGATGATTGGAATCCGGATACTGACGTTCCAGTTGTTTCGCGATCGATGTCGAAGACGATGCCAAAAGCGTTTCGCCCGACACAGTGGACAAGCTGCGGAAGATGGCATTTCTCAACACGATATAGTCTGGAGGGTTCACACGTTGACCGGCGACCGCAGAGGCACATGGAGCTTAAGCGTGACCCGGAACCGCCGCTTGACCTTCACTATCGACGACGAGCGCGAAATCCGCGGCCTGAATTTAGAGGATTACCACTAGCAAAAGGAGTATAAAACCATGCCCATGAAGAACCCGCCGCACCCCGGCGATTTCGTCCGGACGGAGATCATTGAACCGGCTGGCCTGTCTGTCACCGCAGCAGCCGCCGCGCTTCAAGTGTCGCGCCCTACCCTGTCCAGCTTGCTGAACAGCAAAGCCGGCCTGTCCGGGGAGATGGCGCTTCGCATCGAGAAGGCGTTCGGCGTGAAGATGGAAACGCTTATGCGGATGCAATCGGCTTTCGACATTGCCAAGACGCGGAGCCGCGAGAAAGAAATCCGCGTCCGACGCTTTCACCGGCCCGCCGAAATTCATCCATAGTTTTTTGCTTGGGGTAGTTACAGCCGCTGCCCGGTAAGGACGATGCCAAGCCGCACGGCGGAGGGTTTGTCATCGAAAGCCCAGCGGAAGTCGGTCGTTTCCCCAGATGGCCTGACCCACTTCGTCAGCCATTTGCCTTTCAGATTCACTTCGACCGGGACATCGGCGGAAAAGTCGCCACGCTGCAGCAGGGTTCCGGTCACCTCGAAACGGCCGCCTACATTCTTGGTTGTTGAAGTCAGTTGTAACTGGGGGATTCCGGTTCCGGTCACCCATTGGTCGAAGAAAGCTTCCAGTTTGCGGTCTGGGGCTCCTTCCGGGGAATACTCCACGCACAGGGCGCGGAACTGGTCCGTGGTCAGGTTCTTGTACTCATATCGGCGGCGCAGCTCGCCCAGCATCTTCCAGAAGGCTTCATCGCCCATGCGCGCGTGCAGCATGTGCATAATCCACGCGCCCTTTCCGTACATCACGGCGATCCACGCTTCCGGCTTGCCGGGGAGTTCCACGCGCCTGCCCTGGGTTACGGGGCCGGCCGACTCGACGCTTGCGCCCGCGTCATTGCGGGCGTTCAAGGCGTCGCGGTAGGTGCCCAGCAGCGCATTCATCGCCTGATCGCCCTCCGCCTTCTGCAGATAGAGCATCGCCGTGTAGTTCGCGAGCGCTTCCATAATCCACTCATCGTGATACCCTTCCGTACTTACCAGGTTGCCCCACCACTGGTGCGCCACCTCGTGGGCCTGCATGAGGCGCGTGAAGAACAGAGCGGTACTGGGATCGGTGTCCGCGAAAGCCTTTCCCGAGGGGTTCATGTAAGCCATGTTGGAAAGATAGATCAGGCCGCCAAACCCTTGTCCGAACCGCGCGGGGATGGGCGAGACGATCAGCTTTTTGAGCGGCGGAGGCCCTAACCGCTGCGCATAGAATTCCAGCACATCGGCCACCCGGTTCCCCAATTCCTTTCCTGTCGCCGCGCCTTCCGCCTCGGACTTATTGGCGAATAGATCTACCGTATAGCCATCGCGCTGGACGGTCGTCCGCGCATACTGGCCCAGATTGAATCCGGCCATGGGCAGCGGGATATCCGAATGCCGCTCGACCACGCGTTCGTTGCCATCGAGCGCGTCTTTCACTTCGTCGCCTGGCGCGACTAAGTCCAGGTTTTTGGGGAATCGGAACTTCACATCGAAGCGGGCGAAATCGAGGTCCCGGTGGGGATACCAGCGTCCCCGCGATCCCACGAAGTAGACATGATTGGCGCCCTCGGCTATTACGTTCCCTTCGTGCACAATTTTGACCGTGTGCTCCGTACCCTTATGGAGGGCATCGCCCGGCACCACTACGAAGAGGCGATCGCTCTGGTCGTCGCCGCCCGTCCCGATCCCTTCATCGCCGACAGTCTCGGCCGCCTGGCCGTCTACTTCGGCGGAACGGACTGACATCTGGCGCGACAAGTCGAAATCAAGCGCACGTAAGTCATGTTGTAAGTCACTTACCACGAAGCTGGTAGATACCAGCATGTGAAGCTTGTCGTCAATTTCGGCATCAATCCGGTAATGGTCCGCGCGGAATTCCTGAGGCGCGGTTTGTCCGGCGAGCGACTTCGGGGTGTAACTGGTCCACAGTTGAAAGGTTCGTACACCGTTTGCGGCACTGAGGCCACCGGCCATCACTTGTTCGGGGGAGCTGGGGTCGAAGATGATTTCAAACGCCCCTAAATCCCTGCCGGACAGGACGGCGGCGAAGAACTGGTTCTTCTCGTGCGGGTGGTTGAGCAGATCGACCAGCATTTTCGTCCCGAACGGGGGGATGAGCCCGCGCACGATTTGTCCGAACTGGGCGGCCATCGCCGCGCCTCTGGCGGCGTCGCGATGAATCCACTCATTCGCCTTCATCTGATCTTTCAACTCGGCCGCGGCGTCGTCGCTAAAGAAGAAGAGCGCCTCTTTGATGTGCTCATTCAGATTCGGCGCTTTGGTGTACGTGCTCAAGACCTGCCGCTCATCGCGGTTTGGGGGTAGCAGAAGCACTTCGCCGTCGCCGGCAGCGACGTCCGTGGTAAACACGGCGGCGACCGGTTGCCCAAGGACTGGTTTTGAAAACACGAGAAATCCGTCGGTTAAGAAGAACTTCACGTCACCGCGCGTGATTTCGAGTTCGCGAACGCGGAAACATTCATCGCCGTCGATCTGAACTTCGTGGAGAGCGGAGGATGTTTCCGCGCCCACGGCGCCCCACAGCGCATAGGGAATGAAGAGAGCGACGGCTATTCGAAAGAGCGCCATGGGGACAACGAAGATTCTATCGCGCTATTTCCGGCTCAGTGTTTCCGTGATGTCCAGACGCGCCTTCCAGGGGTCGGCTTGGGCGACGGGCCCAGCTTCGGTAAAGTCCATCAGTATGTCTTTCGCGGCCTTGTAGGCCGGCCAATCCGGGCGACCGGCCCCATTGGGGTTGCCGCTTCGCGCGAATGCGGCCCAGTAAGCGTTTGTGGCCTGGGCGATGGCTTCGTCTTTTGCGGTCAGATCTTTACCGTACTTGGCTTTCACCGTGTCAAACACAAAGGGAATCTCGGTGGCGTGCGGCGCTCCCTTCCATTGGGCGCGCATGGATTCCGCGACATACGAAAAGCGATACTCATAAGCCGTCTGACCTTGAGCGGATACGGTTTGCGCGATGAAGCGGGCGGGCTCCACCATCATGCGGTCTTTCCCGAGTTCATCGCGGATCTGGGCCACCTTTCCGTTCCCATCGGGATCGTAAGCGGCGCGGGCCTTTTCAAGATCGCTGAAGGGTTGGAGAAGCGCTTCCACGGTGTTACCCATAACGAAGCCGATATCGGCGCTATTTGCGCCGATCATCACCGGGATATGGGCTTCGCGTCCGGCGCGGAAAGCGATCTCAGCGGGTTCCACCACCAGCTTGCCGTCGATCATGGGTCCTGAATACGTGGACGCGGCCCCAAACATGGTGGCCATATTCATCTTATCGACGATGGCTTCGGCGGGGAGCTTCCGGAGCTCCGCCAGGTCACTGACACCTGCCTTCTTCGCGAAGGCGACGCCGATCACTTCGGCATCCTTGATGGTGCGATCGGGGATGATGGCGCTGCTGCGGCCGCCGCCGGATTCGACGATGGCTTTTTGAAACAGACCTTGCGAAAGCGGCGAAGCCATCATGGTGAGGACGGACCCTCCGCCCGCGGATTCACCGAAGAGAGTTACGTTAGCCGGATCCCCTCCGAAAGCCGCGATGTTCCGGCGCACCCACTGCAGAGCGGCGATCTGGTCCATGAAGCCGTAGTTGCCGTGAGGCTCCCCGGGGTTCTCCCGATCGAGCGCGGGATAGGCGAAGAAGCCGAAGCGTCCGAGCCTGTAATTGAAGCTCACGAAGAGGATGCCGCGTTTGGCGAACTGAGCGCCGGAATAAACGGCGGGGGAACTGCCTCCGTTGACGTAGCCGCCGCCGTAGATCCACACCATAACGGGAAGTTTCGCCGCAGGGCGCTTCGCCGGGCTCCAGATATTGAGCACCAGGCAATCCTCACTGGGCGCGGTACCGAGAGGCGCGGCATCGCTGGGGAAGGGAAGCTGCATGCAGTCGTGCCCGTATTCGGTGGCCGCGCGCACTCCGGCCCACGATGCGGCGGGCTGCGGAGGACGCCAGCGGAGATCGCCGACAGGCGGGGCGGCGAAGGGAATGCCGAGGAATGAAACAACGCCGTCAGAAATGGAACCTTTCAGGGAGCCGGTGGCGACTTTGGCGGCGTCAATAGCGGCGTGAAGGGGCGCGACGGAAGCGACGAGGCCGACCGCGAACGAGAGGGATATGAAATTCATTGCGCCCACTATTGTTTGCCGTGGAGGCGCGGCTTGTCAAACACGGGCTTTGTCGAACACAATCGCGGCATGCCCCTTGTAACTGGTTTGATAGGCCTCTTGAAATCCGCACCGGGCGGCCACGCGTAAAGACGCCGCATTTTCCGGATGGATGAGGCATACCGTTCTGGCGTGCGAGAGGTGGGCATCGCCCCATGCCTGGACAGCGTGAACAGCTTCGGTGGCGTAACCTCGCCGGTGCACTCGCGGGGAGAGCACCCATCCGAGCTCCGGCGCACCGTCGAGGGAGGGTTCCATATCACGCTTGTAGTCGGCGAACCCCAACTCGCCCGCGAAACCACCCGTGGCCTTTTCCTCAATGACCCAATAGCCGAAGCCCATCCAGCGCCAGTGGCCCGCGTAACGCAACAGGCGCGCCCATACTTCCTCCGGCGAGAAAGGTTTGCCGCCGATGTAGCGCGTGACAACGGGATCGCCCCACAGCGCGGCGCAGGCGTCGAAATCGCCGAGGCGATGTCCGCGCAGCCTCAGGCGCTCGGTTTCGATCACCGGAGCGTTTTTTAGTCTAGGCATAATGTAGGTTATACCCGATGAAACTTTGCACTTTTCAGCAGGACGGCCGGGCTCACGCAGGGGTAATTTCCGGCGGGGATGTGATCAGCCTGGGCAGCGCCGGCTTTCCCACGGTGATTTCGTTTCTTGAGGGCGTGGAACCCGAAGCCAAGAATCGAATCGAAGAGCTTCTGGCGAAGCCGCCGGCGGACTCCGTGTTTCCGCTCGGCAGCGTGAAGCTGCTGGCGCCGATTCCGCGGCCGCCCAAGATCGTCTGCATCGGCCTGAACTATCGCGACCATGCCATTGAATCCGGTTTGCCGATCCCCACAACGCCGGTCATCTTCACGAAATTTGCGACCGCGGTGATTGGGCCGGGGGATGACATCGTGCTTCCCGCGAACTCCGAGAAGCCCGACTACGAAGCTGAACTCGCGTTCGTGATCGGCAAAGGCGGCCGCCATATCAAGGCGGCTGACTGGCGTGAGCACGTGTTTGGCTATACCAACTTTCACGATGTGAGCGCGCGCGATTTCCAGCTTGTCACGTCGCAGTGGACGATCGGGAAGACGTTCGATACGTTCGCCCCGTTTGGGCCGTGGATCGTCTCGGCGGATGAGATTGCAGATCCACACAACCTGAATATTCGGCTGGAGATCAATGGCGAAACGCTGCAGAATTCCAACACGCGGGAACTGATTTTCGGCATCCCGGCGCTGGTGGAATATCTTTCCAGCGTGTTCACTTTGGAATCGGGCGATATTGTCGCGACGGGCACGCCGCCGGGTGTCGGGATGGCGCGGAAGCCGCCGCGCTGGCTTCGTCCGGGAGATGAAGTGTTGGTTGCCATTGAAGGGCTTGGAGAGCTGCGGAACACGGCGGTCGCGGAAGACCTACAATAGAGGGGTTCATGTCGAGCGCCATCCTTGTTTCCGTGAGCGAATACCTGGCAAACAGTTACCGCCCGGACAGGGACTACGTGGATGGCCAACTGTTGGAGCGAAACGTGGGAGAGTGGGACCACAGCCGCCTGCAGGCGCTTTTGTTGAAGCAGCTGCTGCCTTATGAAGACAGCGCCGGCCTCTTGGCAGTTCCCGAACAGCGCGTGCGGGTGAAGGCCTCGCGGTTCCGGGTTCCCGACCTTTGCGTGGTTCGCGGCAACCCGGGCGAACAGATTCTGACTCTTCCCCCTGTGCTGGTCATTGAGATCCTGTCGCCCGAAGACTCGATGAGTGCGATGCAGGAGCGCATTGACGACTACCTGGCATTCGGAATCGACAATGTCTGGATATTCGACCCGCGCCGCAAGAAGGCCTACTGGGCAGATCGAGCCGGCGTACATGAGGCGGGAAGCGGCGTTCTTGAGGCGGCCGGCGCGGCAATTGCCGTCGACGTGAACGCGCTCTGGTTTTAGAGCGGGCACGGTTACTCGCCCCGGCTTACAATAGTTAGAGATGCACTCCCACGCGCATCCTCATACAGGACGCATCCTCAACTGGTCGCTGCTGGCCACCGCCGTTTTCGTTCTCATCGAAATCTTCGCCGGATTCCGCGGTCATAGTCTGGCCCTGCTTTCCGACGCCGGTCACAATGCCACGGATGCGCTGGCACTGCTACTGGCGTGGTTCGGCCTGCGCCAGGAAGCGCGGCCTCCGGATGAACGCAGAACGTATGGCTACCAGCGGGCGGGCGTGCTCACCGCCCTGGTGAACGCAGTCACTTTGATCGTCATTTCCGCGTGGATCATCTATGAAGCGGCCATCAGACTGGCGCATCCCGAGCCCGCGAATTACGCCATCATGGCGATCACCGCGCTGGGCGGCATTGTGCTCAATGGCTCCATCGTGTGGGGATTGCACCGCACCGATAAGGAAGACCTGAACCTGCGCAGCGCGCTGATCCACATGCTGGGCGACCTGATCGGGTCAGCGGCCATCGTCGCCGGGGCTCTGGTGCTGCATGCCACGGGATGGTACTGGGTGGACCCGGCGCTTTCCATCGCCATCGCGGCGCTCATTGTGTGGTCGGCTTGCGGCGTGATCGGCGATTCCTGCAACATCCTGCTGGAGGCGCTGCCGCGCGGCCTCACTCTGGGCGATGTCAAAAACGAAATGCGCGGCGTGGAAGGCGTGCTCGATATACACGACCTGCACATCTGGAGCCTCGGCTCCCGTTCGCGCGCGCTGAGCTGCCATGTGCTGATCGACGATGTTCCGCCCAGCGCCAGCACCGTAATCCTGCGCCGCATCCAACACCTTCTGGCCGACCAGTACAGAATCCGGCACACCACGGTGCAGTTCGAGCATCTCAACTGCTGTCCGCCGGAGGATGTATGCGCCGGGCACGACGCGGACCTGCATCACGATCATCACCACGATCACGATCACGGCCACTCGCATGAGCGAGCCTGACGGGGATGAGAGGCCGAACTGGATCCGCCGCCTCTGGCCTTCCTGGCGCGTCCGCATCCATTACCGCGTTACCCGCGCCGGATACCTGTTTGGCTCCGCCCTGGTGGTTGTGGGGGCCGCGGCCATCGCGTCGGCCAATAATCTTCTCTTCCTGATTCTGGCGGCGATGCTTGCGTCCGCCATGATTTCGAGCGTGGTGAGCCGCCTCTCTCTGGCAGGGCTGGAACTGGAACTCATTCTGCCGGAGCACATCGCCGCGCGGCAACCCGTGAGAGCGCGCTTCCGGCTCCGCAACCTGAAGTGGTTTCCGTCCTTCGCCCTGCACCTGACGAGCCGAGAGGAGCCCCGCGTGCTGCACCAGGCCATCGTCTTCTCGGCGCTGCCGGCGCGCGCCACGGTGCAAGTGGAGGCGACCGCGGCATTTCCACAGAGAGGAGTGCATCGCGAGAGTTTGTTCGTGCTGGGGACGCGGTTCCCGTTCGGCCTGGTGGAACGACGCGCGTTCCTTTCCATCCGCAGCGAGGTGATTGTGTATCCCGCTCTCGAACCTGGCCCCACAGGCGAACTGCTTCTGGCCGATCTTCGCGGCGATCTGGAGCGGGAGGAACGCGGCATGGGTTCGGATTTCTACCGTCTGCGCCCCTATGAGCTTTCTGAAAACGCGCGCTACGTGGATTGGCGGAGTTCGGCGCGCACGGGCGAACTGCAGGTCCGCGAATTCGCCCGCGAACAGCGATCCACAGTCTCTGTCTATCTGGACCTGCGAGCCGAGCCGGGGCCGTTGTTTGAGCAGGTGCTGGAAAGCTGCGCGTTTCTGGTGTGGAGTCTCAGTTCGGAATCGGTGCGCATCCGGTTTCGCACGCAGCGCGCCGATCTGCTGTTCCCCGATCAGGTGGATCTTTACCGCATTCTGCGCGAGCTGGCTTTGGTGGAAGCGGATTTGGATGCGGGCAGCCCGGCGGCGGACGAACCGGAGCCGCATATCGTGTTTTCGGTCTGACTCACGAAATCCCGAGAGCTTTGGCGCTCCCCAACCACCCCCATGTCGAAGTTGTTTCAAAACCTCCACACCCGGCGTATTTCTTTCCCGACAGGTATATTATTTAGAATGAGCGGCTTACGGACAAATAGTGCTTCCCAGCTACCGACAAACTGCATTATTTGTGCAATACTGTAGGCGAGAAACGACAAAATCTGCGATGTCCCAGTTAAACGAGGCAATCGCTCGTTACCACAAAATATTAGAGTCGGAACCGTACCGGGACCTCTCCTGGGTAAAGGAACTTCAAGAGAGGATGGAGGCCGCGCAGCTTTCCTCTGGTGGGCGGCTGCTATGTCCATTCCTGCGACCGAACTTTGTCACGCAGCGCCAATACGACGCGCTGGTGAAAGCAGGGGAAGCCCTGCTCTCGGCCAATTATCGCATGCAGCAAATGGCGCTTTCGTCGCCTCGCCTGCTGGCGCGGTTGGAGCTGTTGCCGGCCGAGAAGATGCTGGCCGCGATCGACCAGGGCTATGACATTCCCGAGGTTTCCTCGAAGCTCGATCTGCAAATGAACAACGGTTCTCTACAGGTGACCGAGTATCATGGCGACGCGCCTTCGGGTGCGGCGTATGCCGAAAACCTCGCCAACATTTTCTATGATGCGGCGCCGGTGAAGGAATTCCGGCGCAAGTACAACATGACCCGCGTGGGCGGAAAAGAGCCGTTCCTCGAAGCGCTACTCGAAGCGTGGAAGCAGTTCAGCGCCGCGCGCGCGCTAAAGAACGGCCACTCGAACGGGCACTCCAAAGGCAACGGCAACGGGAAACGCGCGCTTCCGAAAAGCGCGTTTGTGGAATTCAAGCAGACGACTGGGCAAAGCGAACTGTGGCTTTTCCGCGATTATTTCCGGAGCAAGGGTTTCCAGGCGGAGATTTTCTCTCCCGAACAACTGGAATACCGGAATGGCAAGCTGAGCGTCGGGGCGTTTGAAATCGATCTGGTGTACCGCCGGTTCACCATCCAGGAGTTCCTGACGCGTTTCGATTTGAGCCATCCGCTGGTGGAGGCTTATCGCGACCACAAGGTTTGCGTGGTAAACAGCTTCCGTTCGGAGATGGCGCACAAGAAGTCGATGCTGGCGCTGTTAACGGATGAGACGCTGACGAAGAAATTTCCGCTGGCGGAACGCAAAGCCATCAAGGAACATGTACCGTGGACGCGGCTGCTGAAGCCCGGCAAGACATTCTTCGGTGAGACGCCGGTGGAATTGCTGGATTATGTTCGCGATCATCGCGAGACACTGGCTTTGAAGCCGGATGACGACGGCAGCGACCTGCCGGTTTACTTCGGGCGCGAGATGAGCCAGGTGGATTGGGAGACCGCGATGCGGCAGGCGCAGCGCTCACCTTATGTGGTTCAGGAGAGCGCGGAGCCGGCGCGGCTGGTTTTCCCGCTGCTCAGCTACGGGCACCTGGAATTCCGCGAAATGAATGTGGACGTGCATCCACAGGCGTTTCTGGGTAAGGTATCGGGCTGCTCAAGCTGGTTAAGCGCCGCGAGCAATGGCGTTTTCTCCGCCTCGTCCGGCATCGCTCCCACTTTCATCATCGACGCCAAAGTCGAGCGATAGCGCTTCGGGAATGGCGCCCGCGCTTGTGGCGACGCCCAGTTCTTCAAACTTGCGCGCCGTCACAAGCAGGCGCGATTCCATGCTTTGGCGGCCTTTGTCGTAGGCGTTTTGCGCGTTTTGCAGGCTCTTTCCCACTTGCTGGTAATAGCTGGAGAAAGTCGCGATGCGCTCATAAAGCTCAGCGCCCAGCTTGCGGATCTCCTGCGCTCCGCGGGCGACTTTCTCCTGATTCCATCCATGCGCCACGGCTTTGAGCAGCGCAATCAACGTGGTGGGCGTAGCCAGGATCACGTTGTTTTCGACCCCGTATTCCAGCAGGTCCGGGTCGGCTTGCAGGGCCGCGCTGAAGAAGATCTCGCCAGGCAGGAACGCGACCACGAACTCCGGAGAGCAGGGAAGTTGATTCGCGTACGCCTTGGTTCCGAGCGACTTCAGATGCCCGCGAATCTGGCGGGCATGCTCGGCGAGCTTGGCGCTTCGGACGGCCTCATCGGATGTTTCGCAAGCGGCCAGATAAGCTGTCAGCGGAACCTTTGAATCGACCACGATCTGCTTGTCGTTGGGCAGGCGGATGATCAAGTCCGGCCGGAAGCGCGAATCGCCGCCCTGGATGGTGGCCTGTTCGGAGAAGTCGCAATTCTCGATCATGCCGGCGATCTCGACGACGCGCCGCAGTTGGATCTCGCCCCAGCGCCCGCGCGCCGTGGGGCTGGAAAGGGCGGTGGATAGCTTGCGCGCTTCCTGTTCCAGCTTGCGAACTTCGGTGGTGAGCGATTGATACGCACCCGCGCGGTCGACCTCGACGCGATTCACCTGCTGCTCAAATCGCTGCAGCGTGTCCTTCAGGGGGTTCACCAGTTCGGATAGATCGCCGGCAGCGTCGCCTTGCAGGCGCTTGAAGCGTTCTTCGGCCAGCTTGAGAAATTCGCCGGTGCAATCGCGGAGGGTTTGCGTCATTTGAGCGCCGCTGTTCATACGCTCGCGCAGGAATAGATAGCAGAGCAGTATGCCAGCCAGGAAAGAGAGCAAACAAAAGGCGAAAGTCACTTACAGGTCAGTATAGCTCTCCGCCACCGGCATGAGGATTCACGGTATGGGCTGATAGAATCGAGGCATGTCGACGCTGCTCGAGAGGGCACTTGAGAAAGTGGTTGCACTGCCCAAAGATGAGCAGGACGCGATTGCGTCTCAAATCCTGGCATCGCTGGCCGACGAAGAGGCATGGAAGGCCCGGTTCGCCGAGAAAAGCGAAGTGATTCGTCGAATGGCACTCGACGCCCTTGCGGAAGACGAGCGGGGCGAGACGATGCCGTTAGACGATCTCATCTGATGCAGTCGCGAGCCACGCGGTCGAGTAACATCCTACCGAAATACGTCCGACCGATGCCGAACGCGCACAATGCTGATCTCTTCTGGAGCCATTTGGAAGATCACTCGGAAATCACCTACGCGAAGCCGAAGGCATCCCTCCCACTCACCGGAAAGCGCTTTGATGTCACCTTCGCCCGTTTCGCCGAAGCGGGTAAGCGCACGGAGAATGCCCATCGCATTTTCTCTTTCACGGCTCTCAATTCCGAGCGGGCGGACTTTGGCCAGATGAACTTCAACGCATTCCAAATTCGCGAAGAATATCCTCGTGAGAAACCACCTCGCCTGCCTGAATGTCCCGGCGGCCGCGCGCGATTGCTTCGATGTCCCCGGGAGTCACTGGCTCATCGTCCAGCGGCGCGGAATATGCCGCCCGGAAAGGGGCGCTTGTGGCGAGATGCTCCAGCAGTCGCTGTGCCGCGACGATCTCACCCTCCGGAAGGCGATCAATCAACTCATGTAGGGCTTCGCGTGTCATTAGCGCGTACCGTTCAATTGTAACTCCCACGTCGCCTTGGCTCTCAAATTCGCAACGCCCGCCGTATAGCGCGAGTCGCCAACCGCGAACGCTACAGCGTCTTCCAGCCATTCGTGCCAGGTTCCATCGGGGTCATGAGAAGCGACGGTCAGGGTATAGTCGCCCGGACAGAGCTCGCACGCGAATCGAAAGGACACGCGGACGCGATCCCCAACCGCGCGCGGTCCCAGTTCGATGCGCTCCAGTTCCGTGTTGGTGCCGTAAACATCCAGGCCCACGCGCGTACGGATGAGCATTCCGATCACCGGCTGCGCAACGGCCTCGGTAAATTCCACCGAGACGCGAACTACAGCTTCTTCGCCGCTTTGCCATGCCGTCACCGGTTGCTCGCGCGCGTCGAGCAATTCCACCTGCTTCACAACAGCGCGTCCATCACCACGCCGCATCGCGGGGCTCAACGGCGGATTGGAACCCGACTGCTCCGCGCGCCAGCGCTCCAGAATCGCGCGATTCCAGCGGTCCACAATTTGAGTGGGATCCGCCTGCGCGATCACCTTTCCGTTCTCGATCCACCAGACCTCATCGCACATTTCGATCAGCAGGGCGGTGTTCCAGCTTGCCAGCAGCACGGTTCCGCCGTGACGCCGAACCAGGTTGAGATCGCGTTTCGCGCGCAACTGCGACAAAGGATCACGCGCATCCAGCGAATAGTTGACCAGCGTCATTCCCGTTGAGGCGTAAGCCAGGCTCTCGAGGGCCGGCGAAATCCCGGAGTTTTCATCGCCCAGCAGACCCACGATGGTCTGGCTGGGCACGCGCTTCTCGAACGCTTCCAGAACGATCACTTCGCGTCGCCCGCGAGGTGCAGAACCACGGAGCGCCGGTGCGGGTGAGCCCGATGCTCAAAGACGTAGATGCCCTGCCAGGTTCCCAGGACCAAGCGGCCGTCCACCACCGGAATCGAAATGGAGGTCGCGGTGAGGACGGAGCGAATGTGCGAAGGCATGTCGTCCGGCCCCTCCGACTGATGCCGGTAAAAGGGCGCGTTCTCCTTCACCAGGTGCTTGAAGAATTCGTTGATGTCGCGAATCACATCCGGGTCGGCATTCTCCTGAATCACCAGCGATGCGGAAGTGTGCTGGATGAAGACCGTCAGCAGACCGGTGCGAACGGTTTGCGCCGCCAACCATTCGGCAACCTCGCGCGTGATGGTGTATAAACCCTGGCCGCGCGTTTCGATGGAAAAATCGTGCGTAAGGTATGGCATTATTCCACCGTCACGCTTTTCGCGAGATTGCGGGGTTGATCGACATCGCAGCCGCGCCTGACGGCAATGTGATAAGCGAGCAACTGGAGCGGGACAATCTCCAAAATCGGTAACAGCAGCTCATCCGATGTGGGAATTTCGATGATATGATCCGCCACGCGCGAGGCTTCGGTATCGCCTTCACAAACCACGGCGACCACAATGCCTTCGCGCGCTTTCACCTCCTGAATATTGGATAGCGTCTTTTCATAGAGCAGGCGCGAATCCTCGCGCGTGGTATCGCGGGCCGCCAGAATCACCACGGGAAGCTTCTCGTCAATCAACGCGTTGGGCCCGTGCTTCATCTCTCCGGCCGGATAGCCTTCGGCGTGGATATAGGAGATCTCTTTCAGCTTGAGCGCGCCTTCGAGAGCGATGGGAAAGTGGACGCCGCGGCCGAGAAACAGAAAGTCGGTCGCGCGGTGAAGTTTGCGGCCCAGCTCTTCGAAGTGAGAGTCGCCGTTGAGAATGGTTTCCAGCTTCCCCGGAATGCGCAGCAGTTCCTGAACCAAGCGCTGGCTGGTGGCCTCGTCCATCACGCCGCGCGTCTGGCCCAGGTACATGGCCAGCAGAAACAGCGCGGTGATCTGGCAGGTAAAGGCTTTCGTGGAAGCCACTCCGATCTCCGGCCCGGCGTGCGT
>PLFE01000075.1 GCA_003136675.1 Bryobacterales bacterium | reverse complement strand
GACAGGTTTGGCAATCTGGAAGTAGATCCCCAGCGAATCAGGAGGCCGTTTTACCGGTTGGTGCTTTCAAAAGCCCGTGTGTGAATCTCCCTCCGCGGGCGTTAACTCGTTGATTCAGGAGGCGTCTGCGTTGGGTTAATTTTCGTAGGACCGTTAAAGGTTGCTTCGAGCGGGCTTGCTTGGCCAAGGATTAACGAGCTTGACAATCGGCTGCGCTCGATTTCATCATTGAGAAGTACACCGTAGGGCGCACCGGCGTATTCATCGCCGAAAGGGCAAAGCCCGCCTACAGAAATCCTCTGGAGGCGTGTATGTTGAATCTGGATAATCTCAAGAAACAGGCGAAGCTGCTGGTGCGCTGGCACCGGGATGGCAACTATTCCGTCGGCGGCCGCATCAGAAAGCTCGCCCGCTACCGTGACCTGACCGACGTTGAGACCTTGGCGCTCAAGTTCCCTCTGGGCGAGGCTCAAGAGATCATTGCGCTGGAGGCCGGCTATGCGAGTTGGGCAGCGCTGAAAGCTGCGCTTTCCGCAGAACCAAAGAGCCCCGGCAAAGCGGCTGCGGGCTTGGCGACCCCGGTGCTAAAGGCAGCGTTGCCGGTATTGTTCGTCTCGAACGTGAAGGCCTCGTCCGATTACTTTCGCGACCAGCTCGGCTTCGAAGTCGATTTCCTGCATGGCCATCCGGCTTTCTACGGCTCCGTGAGCCGCGGCGGCGCACGCCTGCACCTCCGTTTCGTCCACGAGCCGGTGATCACCCCTGGAGCACGCGAACGGGAGGATGGACTGTTGTCGGCCGTTGTTGAAGTAGACAACATCAAGAGCCTGTTTGCGGAATACAAGGCGGCCGGAGTGGATTTTGTTCACCCCCTCAGGAAGGAGCCGTGGGGCGCCTCCGAATTCATCGTTCGCGATCCGGATGGAAACTGCATTTGCTTCGCCGGCTGACGGAAACGCTCTCGCGGTTCGCGTCTTCTGATTGTTGCTGTTGTCGTAGCTGAATTTGAAGGCGCCGCTCTCGGGATTGGTGGACTTGACCAGGCGCTTGGTGGTGTCGTACGAACTCCAATGGCTCACCTAAATTTTGATGGTCAGCGAATCACAGATGACTCGGTACGAGTGCGTCTCGCTCAGGTGCGTTTTGAAGTCCGTCCACTCGGCCAGAAGCTCAAGGGTCTCCTCAGTGTGTTCGAGCGTCAACACTTCGCCGTCGTCCAGTTCCTGCGGGAGAGCCCGGATGGCAATTCCGTCGCGTTCGATGCTCTTGACGCCGAACAGCCGAATCGTCGCTGAAGCCACTTCGTTTCCTCTGTGAACTCCCTCTAGCTCAATGGTCAACGTTGCAGATTCAAGACGAAAGCCGACGATGCTAGATTCGTGGGACCCCAAGCTTTCGGTTAATCCCATGTGCGTCTCCTCAAGGCTTAGCCTACGGCGGCGGTGGCGGCGGCCTTTCAGGCAGCGACCCGCCTCAGGGGTTCCGTGTCCATCTAAGCGGATGCGAAGCATCGCCCGGTCAGCGCACGTAGTCAGAACCTTGACATAGCGTGCTGTCGCTGGATTTCCTCACGCCGTCTTCGGACTGATTCAGGTTACTCCCTCCGGACAAGTGGCTCCAGGGCACCGAGAATCTCGTCGCACCGAGGGGGGTCCGTTGCCACCTCAACCGAGCACGGGTAATCGGGTGCTGCATAAAGCACCACCCTCTTGCTCCCGCCTCCAGGACTCGGTGACGAGAACTCAATCGCGGCCGCCCCACCAAAGGGGCCGGGCATTCCCATGGGCCTCGCTTGGTCCTCCGGATCGACATAGAAGGTAACGATCCGCGGACTCCCAAAAAGTCCGCCCTCCGGAGCGGATCTCCACTTCCGGGCTAAGTCTTCCGGGGGCCAAGCTTCCAGACCCTCGCTGTTAACCCATCGCGGTTCCGGGCCCGAGTCTTCCGCCGTCAGGTAGAACGCCTCTGTTCGATCGCTGAGGTCGGCAGCTTCTGCTGTCACGCGAATGGTGCCCCCAGCGTCCGAGAACAGAACATCGAGGTAGCGGGCAGCGACGTTCCCCAAAGGGGTTGCCCTAATCGAACCCATAACGGAGTGTTCAAGAAAGTTTACTGGATCTCTTGGCATGGACAGTCACTGCTACGGTTTGTCAGGGTCGTTGAAATGGATGGTTTCCCGTCTCGGACTCGCTTGGCTAGCAGGGACATCGACGCGAGCGGCGCCGTCGGGATTGAACCTGAGGCGCGTGCGGCTTTCGGCGACCTGGTGACCGGCCTTTGGGTCCACGGCGACGTTTTGGCCCGATGTCAGCTTGCCGAACGTGTCCTTTACTGCCTCATGCCCGCCCGCCGATTGGCGGTGTCGTAGTTGGTTAGCGCCACGCGGCCGGAAGGGTAGATGAAATTGGTCAGGGGTTCGCGATCCGGATGGAAACTGCATTTGCTTCACCGGCTGACGGAAACGCTGTCGAACTCAGCGAAACAGCAGCGGTGCAAACGCCGCCAGATTGCGGCGCCAGACCAGCCAGCTATGGATGCCCGGAGTCTCAATATTCACGTGCTCCACCTTGGCGGTGTCCAGGAATCCGCGCATCTTGCGATTCCAATCGATCAACCGATCTTCCGTTCCGCACGCGATCCAGAGCAGACGCAGGTTCCTCGCGTCCTGAATCTTCGGGAAGGTCGCGTCGAAGTTCTCATCCAAACCGCCCGCGCTGAAGGAACCCACCCACCCGAACCGGTCGGTGTTGTTCAATCCGACATAGAGCGACTCCGCCCCACCCATTGACAAGCCCACGATGGCGCGCGAGTTGCGGTCTGTCGCCACCGTATAATCCTTCTCTATCGCCGGAATGACTTCGGTGAACAGCGCTTCCCGGTACAGGTTGTAATTCTTCATGCGCAAGTCGGGATCTCGCAAGCCTGCGCCCGGCGTGACGATCTCGGGTACACCGTAGCCGAGAGTCATCACCACCAGCATGGGTTTGGATTTGTCTTCGGCGATCAGGTTGTCCAGAATCACATTTGCGCGGCCCACGGCGGTCCAGCCGCTCGCGTCATCGCTGTAGCCGTGCAGCAGATATAAAACCGGATACTTCGTCTTGGCCAGCGGATCATAACCCGGGGGCGTGTAGACATAGAAATCGCGATAGTCGCCAATCACGCCCGATTTGTAAAAGTGGTGATGGAGTTCGCCGCGGGGAACGTCCGTGGTTTCCCATGGCAGGCCGGGGCCGGGAATGTGAACCATACTTTGGGTGGCGAGCAGGTTTGGTTTCAGCAGCCAGTTGTGCGGGTCAATCAGACTCACTCCGTCCGGCACCAGGGAGTATCCGTAATAATCCGGCGCCAGCGGTTCGGTGGTGACGGTCCAAACCCCATCGTCTCCCTTCTGCATGGGAAGCGGCTTGGAACCCTCGATATTCACGGTGGCTTCTTTGGCGTTGGGCGCCTGGAGGCGGAATGTGACGGTGCGGTCGGGATGCACCTCGGGCGAGATTACGGGCTTGGGACGGGCGGGCGGGGCCTGTCCGAAAACAGGCAGTAGCGCAGCGACGAGGATCAGCGAGAGTTTCATACGGATTCATTTCTATCAAATCGCAAAAGCGGGTTGGTGATAATCTCAAATCCCAATGGCCCGACGACTCTTTCTCGCTGCATTTCTGTTCTCTCTCCTCGCCTCCGCACAGCCCTCAGGACCACCCTTGCCTGAGGACCAGCGAACCGCGTGGTTCCGCGACGCGAAGTTCGGGATCTTCATTCACTGGGGAGTTTACTCCGCCATCGGGCGCGAGGAATGGGCGCGCAACGTGTTTCACATTCCGCAGGCGGAGTACGACACCTACATCCCGCAGTTCAATCCCGTCCACTTCGATCCGTTCGCGTGGGTGGATCTCGCGCAGAACGCCGGGGCGCGGTATATGATCATCACCTCCAAACACCACGACGGCTTCTCCATCTTTCGCAGCGAGGTGAGCAACTACGATATGAAGCTGACGCCTTACGCCGGCGACCCACTGAAGATGCTGTCCGACGCGGCGCGCGCGAAAGGCATGCGTCTGGGCTTCTATCACTCGATCATGGACTGGCATCATCCGGATTACCGGCCGCTGCGCGACTGGGAATCGAGCGATCCGAAAGCCGGGGGCAACCTTCCGCGCTATATCGATTACATGGAAGCTGAGCTCAAAGAACTGCTGACGCGCTATGGCGATGTGGCGGCCATCTGGTTCGACGGCGAATGGGAGCACACGCCGGAAGAAATCCGCGCGGACGAAGTTTACAGCATGATCCGCAAGTTACAACCGAATACGCTGATTAACGACAGGCTGTACAACCGCAAAGGCGGTAAAGGAGATTACGGTACGCCCGAGCAGTATGTGCCCGCAACGGGCATCCAGGACGCGAACGGGAAGCCGGCGCTTTGGGAATCGTGCGTGACCATTAACTCGAGCAGCTGGGGATACAACAAATATGAGACGCGCTTCAAGACCAATCGCGATCTGATCCGGATGCTGATTGAGGTGGTGAGCAAGGGCGGGAACCTGCTGCTGAATATTGGGCCGCGTCCGGACGGGACCATCCAGCCGGAGTTCGTCTCGCGGCTGCAGGCGATGGGCGCATGGATGAAAGTGAACAGCGAATCGATCTATGGGACAACGGCCAGTCCTTTCAGCACGCTTCCATTCTTTGGGCGCGCCACGCAGAAAGGGAACACGCT
Source organism: Bryobacterales bacterium (assembly GCA_003136675.1). Taxonomy (GTDB): domain Bacteria; phylum Acidobacteriota; class Terriglobia; order Bryobacterales; family Bryobacteraceae; genus Bog-113. The sequence goes on along the minus strand of PLFE01000075.1, from coordinate 10,889 downwards.
TTACTTACAGGTTTTCGAATGGCCGCGGGATGGCAGACTTCGCGTACCGGCGCTTCAGAATCGAGTGGTCTCGGCGCGGCTGCTGGCCGACCCCACAGTCCCCCTCCCCACCCTGCGGGTCGGCAAGGATATCCTGGTCTCTTTGCCGTGGAAAGCGCCGGACGAAATTGCGAGCGTAGTGGCGCTGGAGCTCGATTCGCCACCGCGCGTGGGAGAGTACCGCATTGGTCCCGATGCTTCCGGAACGATCACACTCGGAGCGGAATCGAGCGAAATCGAAACCAAATTTGAGCAGAGGGCGAAGCTGGAAAACGCCTTGCATCATGTTTTTCTTACCAGCTGGTCGAAGCCGCAGGATATTCCGTATTGGAATGTGACGGTTCCGGTGGCGGGAAACTACCGCGTCGCCGTGAGCTATGCGGCCACAAAAAACTCAAGCGGCGCGGACTTTACGGTTTTGAGCGGCACTGCGAATGTGAAAGGCAAAGTTACCAAGACGGATGGCGAATGGGTATTCAACAATCAGGAGATTGGGCAGATTGGTCTGCCGGCCGGCCCCACCACGGTGAAGATTGAGATCGCGGACAGAAACGGGCAGGATGTGATGCAACTCGAACGGATCGTTCTGGCGAAGGTTGCTCCGTAAGGTTTAGGGTTGGTACGAGTCCCCGAGCGCCTTGATCAACGCGTCTGTCAAGGGGGCGCGGGCGAGTCCGCGGATCACGGGTTGACCAATCCGCAGGAACGAACGCAGCCAAAATGATGGAAGCAGATTGATCAAGATGGGGATGATCGCGCCAAACCGGTTGAGGATCAGCTTGACCACATCGTGGAGCGCAGCGCTGGCCATGCGGGCGCGGGGGACGGGTTCGATGGGAGTCGAGACCGATTTGCCACAGAGCGGAATGATGGGAAGCCAGATATCGGTGCCGGTCTTCTGCGCGGCAGGTACGGCTTGGCCCATTCTGAGGAGGGCCGCCTCGGATTCGGAATAGGTCCCGGGCGCCGGACGTTTGAAGTTCCCGATCACCTCGGCGTAGATCTCAGGCGGGAGACTCTGCAATGCCGGCTGCATAATCACGTTGTTCTGGGGGAGCACAAAGTAATCCGTCAGGAACTTCTGGCAGTTTCTGCGGCCGAGAACATAGTCATGGGCGCGAAAGCCGCGCTCAAAAAAGCCTCCGAAAGCACCGAGGGCGGCGCATTGGAGAGCGGGGGTTTTGTCGCTGTGGCCTTTGGCGGCCATATCGGGGTCGGAAGGGGCAATGACGAAGCGGCTGAAGGTTGCGCCGCTCATGATTTGATCGAGGGATTCACCGAAGAACCGGGACTGCGAGATGAGGGCCGAGAAGAGCCTGGGCAGCGCGGAGAAGATACTGGACTCCTGCCGCGCGGCGAAGGCGGTGTCGAATTTCTCCGCCGTGGGAAAAGGGGCTACGCTGATGACGGCGCGATCGGCATTTTCGGCTTTCTCGGCGTCATCGCCGTCCGCAACCGGGAAAGGCTGCAGCGAGTTCAAATAGTCGTGGGCATAGTTGAACGGGTCGTTATTGGTGATGCCGCCGTCGACGTTCAAGGTGACCATGGGGTCCTGGAGGCCGATTGGAAAGTTGGGGGGAATGGGCGGTGGAGTTCCAGCGGCCGCTGAGATCACGGGCTCCCACATCGGCGGGGTGTACTCGGCGAGCCTGCGGTTCAGGATACGCGGCGCCAGGAAGATGGGGAATGCGCCAGTAGCCGCCGCAGCCGTCTGCAGAACATCCCAGCCTCCCGCCGCGCCCGGCTTCGACGTATCAAGAGGGTAAGCATGGCTATCCAGCGGCGCGGTTTGACCCTGCGGCAAGGTTTCAAAACGAATCCGGTCGCCGAAGAATGAGGTTGTCTCTTCCACAGAGCCGGGCGCGGCTCCATTCAGCGAGTAAGGGACGCCGCGCAGGTTGGTGAGCGACAGGAACAGAGTGAGGTGAGGCGAAACATAAGCGCGCGGCACGGCCAGTTGGGCGGACGGAGTGAGGGCGTAGGACGCAATCTGAGTGATGATGCTCGAATCCAGTAGCGAGACGACGGGCGGGGCGGATTTCAGGTCGTCCGTTTTGAGCAACTGGCTGATATCGATCTTGTTCACCCAGCTCTCGTAGAAGCGATTGGTGGTATTGGTTTTGGTGACATCGTGAATGTGTTCAAACTCTTCCTGGAGCATGAGAGAGGAGATGGCGGCGCACATCCCGCCCGCCGAAGCTCCGGACATCACTTCGATAGAAACGTCGTGCGTGGGAACCGCGTCGCCGCGGGCTTTGGCGTTGTGCCATTCATCAAGGGCTTCGGTGAGAAAGTCAAGAACGCCGGCCGTATATGCGCCGGCGGACACTGCGCCGGCCATATTGATGCCGATTTTGAAAGGCTGCATGTGGATTTTCCTCGGGGTTTGGATGAATATACTACAATTCCGACGTGTCTTTCTCACGCCGCGCGTTTCTGGCTTCAGCCGCCGCTCTGCCATTGCTGGGGGAACCGGCGGCGCACGCTCTGAAGATCGTGGTGGCGGGCGGACACCCAGGCGACCCGGAATGCGGCTGCGCCGGCACGATCGCGCGCTACGCGGATCTGGGCCACCAGGTGGTTCTGCTGTATCTCAATCGCGGTGAAGGGTATTGCGGGCAGGCGGCACTTGACCGGTGCGCGGCGATCCGCACCGCGGAAGCCGGGAAAGCGTGCCAGATTTTGAAAGCGCGCGCGGCGTTTGTGGGTCAGTACGATGGACGCGCGGTGGTTGATGAAGAGCACTATGTGGCCTTCGCCAGCGCGCTCGATGCGGAGAAGCCGGATGTGGTGTTCACCCAATGGCCCATCGACCACCACCGCGACCACCGCGCCATTTCTTTGCTGACCCTGGATGCGTGGTTGAAGGGAAACAAGAAGTTCGCGCTCTATTACTACGAAGTGGCCGAGGACACGATGATGTTTACTCCGGGCGAGTACGTCGATATCTCTTCCGTTGAGGGGCGCCGCCACGCGGCGTGTTTCGCACACGCTTCGCAGCAGCCGGAACAGTGGTATCCGAAACAAGTGGAGATCACGCGGTTCCGTGGCACGGAGAGCGGATTCGGGCAGGCTGAAGCGTTCGTGCGGCATCCCGAGAGCAAACGCGGCCTACTGCCGTAGGCGGATTTCGGCGAAAACGCAAGTTGGGTACTGCTTTTCAGGGGGCGGAATGAGTTTTCAGGATATGATCGTAAAGGAACGATAATTCATGGACTGGAAGAGTATTTCATGGCAAGGTCTCGAAATATGCGGTTTTCAGGGCCAGTCACGGTTTTTCAGGAACGTGTGTTGCCAGAGAGGGCAACTCCGGCTGGTTACGCCGCGCTGATCGATGCGTACGGATTAAAGGTCCCAATCCCCCGGACGCTGTCGGCAACGGGCGCGCACCATCGCGTTCGCCAGGATGATAGCATCTGGCGAATTCTGACCCCTCGACACCGGCCGCCCGATACCCTTGCAGGCCATATTACATTCGCGCTGAAATACGAAGGGCTTGACCTCGCAGNNGCAGTGCTCAAACGACTATTTGAGGCGGTTGGGCCGCGCGAGATCGAATCGGTGGTGCGGAGCAAGCCGACCGGCACGTATGCGCGGCGAACCTGGTTTCTCTACGAATGGCTACTGGGTTCGCGCCTGGAACTACCGGACGCGGAAAAGGGCGCATACGTCAAGGTGGTTGACACCGAACAGCAGTGGGCTGTAGAGGGCGAGACTTCGCCCAGGCACCGGCTCTGGAACAATCTTCCGGGGACACCCGCATTCTGCCCGCTGGTGTTTCGGACAAAGGCGCTCGAAAACTTCGNNCGGCATTCCTGCTACTCAAGGATTCAAAGTCGAGCTATGCTATCGAAGGAGAGCGCGCCCCTCAGGACCGCATTCAGCGTTGGGGCCGCGCCGTTGGCGAGGCGGGACGCCATCCGCTGTCCCTTGAAGAACTGCTGCGGCTCCAAGCCATCGTGATCGGAAATGCGCGTTTTGTGAACCTGGGCCTCCGCAAGGAAGGCGGGTTCATCGGCGAACACGACCGGGAAACGCATTTCCCTCTGCCCGACCATGTCAGCGCGCGCGCCGAAGACCTGCGTTCGCTGCTCGACGGGATGATCGCTTTTGATGGCTCTGGCGCGCGCCACATGGACAGCGTGATCGCAGCGGCGGTCCTGGCATTCGGGTTCGTGTATGTCCATCCGTTCGCCGATGGAAATGGGAGAATCCATCGCTACCTCATCCACCATGTGCTGGCGGGGAGGGGCTTCAATCCCGCCGGGGTGGTGTTTCCGGTATCTTCCGCGATTCTTGAGAGCATTGACGGTTATCGTGCCGTGCTTGAAGACTACTCGCGACGCCAGCTACCGGTGATTGAGTGGGAACCCACGGTGGATGGCAATGTAAAGGTCGACAACGACACGGCGGACTTCTATCGTTTCTTCGACGCTACGCCTCATGCGGAGTTTTTGTACGAATGCGTGCGCAAGACCGTTGAGGAGGACTTGCCGCGCGAGATGGAATTCCTCGGCCGGTATGACCGCTTCCGAACTGTAGTAGAAACTGTGGCTGATATGCCGAACCGAACCATCGACTTACTGTTCCGTTTTCTACACCAGAATGGCGGCAGCCTCTCGAAGAGAGCGAGGGAAGGCGAATTCTCCAAACTGACTGACGCCGAGGTCGAGACGCTGGAAAGAGCGTATGTGGAAATCTTTGATGGAGCATCCAGTCGTTAGCTCGGTTTGTACGCTCTCGTACCGTTGGGGTTCGGGGCTGGAGAGCGTGCTAGAATCCCGTGCATCTCGCATTTTCAAGGAGTCAAAACGTTGCTTCGTTCTCTCTCATTCGCGCTGGCTGCCAGCGCTTCTCTCACGCTTTCCATTTCCGCTGTCGCCGCAACACCAGGCGCCGGCAAGCTCAAGATCAAATCCGGAGTGATTACGGCTCCCGTGGTTTCCGGATCAGAGGCGGCGGTTCCGGCCTTTCCAGCTCCTGCGCCATGCACGGTTACGCTTTTCTCCGGATTCCAATTCGTCAATTTCAACGCGCAATATTTTACTTACACACCGACGTGCCCCGGGCCGTGGTCGAAGGTGGTTTTCAATGGAAGTTTCGCGATTACGCCGGGGATTCAGTATGACCGTACCGCACAGATTTCGCTGGGCTACGTCAACATCTACTACGGAACCACGCGCGAAGACGATCCCACGTTCGGCCCGACATGGAATGTCACGCGGGATCTGACCGACTACAGTTCTTTATTCACCGCGACGCAGCCCGGCGAAGTGGATCTGGGCAACCTGGTGAATAGCGAGTACACGGGGGTGATTTCGGGCACAGCCACGCTGAGTTTCTATCCTCTGGCAGCAGGCGGCACGCCGCCGGTGGTGGCCGATGTCGTTTATCCGCTGCCGGATGGACCAGGAGGCGCTGTGGGCCTCGATAGCGGAACATCGCTGCTTTCGGAAACATTCACGCTTCCGACGAACGTGGAGAGCGCTTATCTGGATGTTTTCGCGCAAAGCCAGAATGACGACGAGTTCTGGTGGAGTTGTGCCCCCAATGACGTAGCGGGCGAACTGGAGGATTGCGGCAACACAGCGTTCCGCGAAACCGAGATTTCGATCGACGGCACACCGGCCGGCGTGGCGCCGGTCTATCCCTGGATTTTCACAGGCGGCATCGATCCCAACCTGTGGCTGCCGATACCCGACGTACAGACACTGAACTTTGTTCCGTATCGTGTGGATCTGACGCCTTTCGCGGCGACGCTGAGCAATGGCCAGCCGCACACGGTTTCGCTGAGCGTGTACAACGCGGATAACTACTTTCTGGTGACCGCGGCGCTGCTGGTGTATGAAGACCACGGGTCCACTACAGTGACGGGCGCGACGACGACGAATACGATCGGTAGCGGTCCCAACCCGGTGGTGACGGAAAATATCATCATCAATTCGGACGGCGTCCCGGTGGGCACGATCCTGGTGACTTCGCAGCGCGAGTTCACCGTCTCGGGCTATGTGAACACATCGCACGGGAGAGTGACCACCACGCTGGATCAGGCGGTGAACTTCTCGAACAATTCGGTGTATCTGGAGGATTCGGACACGTGGGTTCAAAGCACCACGGTAAACTCCGTCAAGAACGTGATTTCGGGCAGTTCCAATCAAACCACCACCTCGCAAATCGACTACCCCTTTCAGGTGGTTCTCTCGGTGGCGGCGCTCCCGGACGGCGACGAAGAAGAAACGGTGGCAGTGAAGCAGTCTTACCTCACTTCGCAAACCGCCAAGGCCAATGGAACGGCGACGGGATTCTCAGCAATCACGCAGGCGTATGTCGGGGCCGACACCGTCGACCTGGTGACGGGCGAGGATCTGCTGGAGAACAGTCAACTGCTCAGCACCAGCACCACCAACCAGACCTGCTTACAGGCGCTGATCGAGTCGCATGACGGCTCGGTGGTTTCGAACACGTCCGGACCTTGCACGAATTAGGGGCGCACGAAGGTAGAGGGCAAGAAGTAGACAGATTGACGGGCCGCGGCAACCCGCGGCCCGTCAATTCCGATCGGATTTAGGGCATTTAACTCAAACAAAAAGAAGGACTTTTTCGACGTTTCCCTCTTGTGCTGGGCGGGCTTGCTGCGGGAGAATAGTTAAGTCATTTACTAGACGTTTGCCGGACTGGAGGAACGCATGAGCGCATTCGCAACCGCGACGCGAGCAGAAGATCTTTTGGGACTTTGCCGGGCCGCTGTCGCCACCGGAGATGAGGGCGAGATCGCCGGGATCTTGAAAGACGGGCTCTTCGATCTGGCGCGCCGGGGGAAGCTGGGTCAGATCGAGTACCCGGCGCGATCGGCTAGCCGATATGCCCGGCGTCTGGTTTACGCCGATGCGTGGGGCCGCTTCGTGGTGATCGCCATGACGTGGGGACCCGGACAGAAAACTCCTCTGCACGACCATGCGGGCGTGTGGTGCGTTGAGGTTGTGGTGGATGGTCTGATGGAAGTGGTGAGTTACCAGTTACTGGAAGAAAACAAAGCACTGGGGCACTGCCGTTTTGAACAACGCGAGACCGTGGCCGCGCCCCCGGCTTCTTCGGGCGCTTTGATTCCGCCTTTCGAGCATCATATTTTTCGGAACAAGGGACTGGAACTGGCTCACACGCTGCATGTTTACGGCGGTCCAATGAACCGGTGCGATATTTTTGAACCGCTGGCGGAAGGTTGGTGGCAGCGGGTCCACCGGGAGTTGCGGTATGACGCCTAACCATACGGTACTGATCGCAGGCGGAGGGGCCAGCGGCGCGTTGGTAGCGACGCACCTGCTGAAGCGTTCGCCGGGCACGCGGGTAATCGTGGTGGAACCGGCGTTGTCGGTGGGCCGCGGGATGGCCTACTCCACGACATGCCCGGAACATCTTTTGAACGTTGCGGCTGGCCGGATGTCGGCGTTTGAAGACGACCCCAGGCATTTTTCCAGGTGGCTGGCGGCGCGCGGGTACACAGAGTTCACGGAGCGCTCTTTCGTTCCGCGGATGATTTACGGCGCATACCTCGAGTGGATTATCAACGAAGCACGGGAAGACGCTGAATTTGGACGCTTTACGCATCTTCGGGTGCGCGCGGCTGGGTTTCATGAGCGGGGCGGAAGGGTGGCACTGGAACTGGCCGACGGGCGCTCGATCGAAGGCGACCGGCTAGTTCTGGCGATGGGAAATGCAGCGCCCGCGCCCTGGGGCGGATTGACCCCCGAGGCGGCCCAAAGCGGGAGATACTTCGCGAGCGCGTGGACGCCTGGCGCGACTGCGCCGAGCGACCCCGACGAGCGAGTGCTGCTGATCGGCACAGGCCTGACGGCGGTGGATGCGGTGCTGGCGCTGCGTTACAACCGGCACCGTGGGCCGATAGTGATGGTTTCGCGCCGTGGTTTGCTGCCGAAAGTACACCGCCTCTTTGACTGTGCAACGCTTCCCTGTGAACCGGCAGCCTCCGTTGCGGAACTGCTACGCCACATGCGGGCGAGCGCGGCCGAAGCGAATGTTCTGCATGGGAACTGGCGCGTGGCGATCGACGGAGTCCGTGAGCAGACGAACGACCTTTGGGAGTCGCTTCCGCTTGGGGAGCAGCGCCGTTTCCTGCGGCACTTGCGGGCTTACTGGGATGTGCATCGCCACCGGATGGCGCCTGAGATTGGGGCTAAAGTGAAGGCCCTGCAGGATTCCGGCGCCTTGAAAGTGAGGGCTGGCAGGGTTGGGCAAATTGTTCGCCGCGGGGAGGGATTGAGTGTGGAGGCGACCCTTCGCGGCGGAGGCGCATCAACCCGGATTGAGGTAGGGCGAGTGATCAATTGCACCGGTGCGGAAGGTCGCCTTTCCCAGCTTCCGAATCCGCTGATCCAGAGCATGCTGCGGGCAGGCGCGATGGTGGAACATCCGCTGCGCACGGGCGTCCTTGTGACGAGCGACGGGGCGTTGATCTCTCGAGATGGCAGCCGTTCGGCCCGAATGTATGCTATGGGTCCCCTGCGGATCGGCACGTTGATTGAGAGCGTTGCGATGCCGGAGATTCGGCGTCAGGCTTGCGAAGTGGCTGAGAGTGTAGGCGCTCCCTCGCGGTCGAGACTTGGGTCCACAAGACACCACCGCGAAGGAGCCGTTTTGGCTTCTACCGTTCGCCGTTGATGGCGAGCAGATCCGCTTCTGTTTGGTCAACAGTGGAAGAACCCCAGACTACGTTACTGCCCCAGACCACGTTGAAACCAGCGAGCGAACTGGAACCCCAAACCACGTTTGAGCCCCAGACCACGTTGTTGGCGAGAAGCTCGCTGGAGCCCCACACGACATTTGAACCCCACACCACGTTCGAACCCCAAACCACGTTCGATCCGCTGACGCCCAGCAGGGTCACCTGGCCTGTGGCGGCGTTATAGGAAGCTGTCGGAGAGACCGCGCTTCCGGTGGGAAAGCTCAAATCCGCCGCGGCGGTTTCGATATTCAGTTCGCCCGCTCCCACGGTGAAGATGTCGTAGTAGCTGGTATAGCTGATCCCGCTGGTTGGATCCACGACCACGCTGCTGACGGGAAAGTTCTTCGAGGCGGACTTCATCAGCTTCGCCTTCACCTGGTCTGGCGTTACATTCGGGTTGTATTGGTAAGCCATTGCGGCTGCACCACTTACCACTGGGGTGGCCATACTGGTACCGCTGAGGAGGAAGTAGTTTCCGGAGACCCGGTTGCCGGGAAACAGAACTGAGAGCGTCAGACCTGGAGGCAGAGTTGAAGTGATCTGGTTGCCGGGAGCGATCAGATCCGGCTTGACCGTGTGGTCGAACAGCGTCGGGCCTTTCGAACTGTAGCTGGCGATGGTATCGTCGGCCATGGTGGTGGTGCCATTGCTCTTGATGCATCCCACGGTGAGAACGTACGGGTCGTTCCCAGGCGCGGTGATGGTGGCATATCCATTCGTGGACGCCAGGTTGTCGCGGCCATAGTTGCCGGCGGCGACCACCACAGTGATGCCCGCGCGCCACGCTGCCTCGACGGCCTGGCAGAGGGGGTCGAGCGTTGAGGATTCAAACACAGGGCGGCCCAAAGAGAGGTTGATCACGCGAATGTTGTATTGCTGCTTCAGCGAGATGGCGCTGTTGATAGCCGCAATGACTCCAGCGTCGGTACCATTGCCCAGCGCATCCAGAACACGGAGGCTGATGATGTTCGCCTGCGGCACAGTTCCCACGTAGGACGTGCCATTGCCGTTGCCGGCCAGAATTCCCGCGACGTGCGTGCCATGGCCGAACTGGTCGGCCGGCGTTCCGCCGATGAAGGACTGCTGGTAAACGATGCGGCCGGCGCCGCCGGTGTGGAAATCCGGCAGGTCGACGACGCCGCTGTCGATGATGGCGATGCCGATTCCGGCGCCCGTCTGGCCGTAGCCGTTGGCCCAGTCGGAGTGAACCGTACTATCGGTGATGGCATCGAACATGGCTTTGAGCGGCCGGTTGGGCGAGATGTAGGCGACGTCGGGATCATCGAGCAAGGTTTGCAGTTGGGAGCGCGGAATGGTGTAGTGCACGGACTTGATGAAATCCATTTGGGCATGAAGCTTTCCGCCGAAGGCCGCTATTTTCCGGCGATGCGCCTCGGTGGGAACAACCTTGTATTGCACGATCACATCGATGGTGGCGGCCGATTCGCTTCCCGCGTTATTTGCATCGGCCATTTTGCCCCTCAGTTCGGGGGAGAGCTTGTCTTCGGCCGCCGATGCCGCGGCGGAGAGAGCGGTGGTGATGCCGCAAAAAAGAATGATCCTGAGTGTCTTTGTCATAGTGTTTTCATTTGGCAGTTTTGTTCCGATATGGGAATGCCTTGCACAGAGAGTTGATCGGCGAACCGGGGGCGGTCCTGTAGAGGAGTCGCGCGGGAAGAGTACTAGTCTTTGACGTTGTTACGCGGCGTTAGCCAGTACTGGAGGAAGACCAAGTCCAGGAAGCGGCCGAATTTTATGGCCGATCTCATGGAAATGGGCCACACGCTCGAAGCCCAGCCTCTCATGGAAACGGAGGGACGGCAAATTCTCCGCATCCACCGCTCCCAACATCACGTGCTTCCCCGCCCCGCGCGCCCTGGAAATGAGTTCGGCGATCAAGAGGGCGCCGACCCCGCGTCCGCGCCAGGCAAGATGCACGTGGACGGCGTGTTCCAAGGTGAAACGGTATCCCGGCCAGGCGCGAAAATCGCCGAAGGAGGCAAACCCGGTGACCGTGTGCTCGCCGACCGCGACCTGTTCGACACAAACCAGAACGGGATAGCCCTGATCGCGACGGGCCTGCCACCAGGCTAACCGGTTGGATACGCTG
>PLFE01000102.1 GCA_003136675.1 Bryobacterales bacterium | reverse complement strand
CGCATTTTCGATTCGCCCAAGGCCGCGGCGGCGGCGAAGGCAGAAGGCATCGCTGCGAGAGCGAAGGTGGAGGCGAAGCCGGATGCCAAGGCTGCGTCGGCGCCCGAAGCCAAGGCGGTCGCGAAGCCGGACGCCAAGGTCGCAGCCGCACCTGAAGCCAAGGTGGAGGCGAAGCCGGACGCCAAGGCGTCACCAGCGCCCGAAGCCAAGGCGGAGGCCAAGCCGGATGTCAAGGCAGCACCAGCCACGACCGCCAAGGCGGAGGCAAAACCGGACGAGAAGCCTGCGCCAGCGCCTGAGGTCAAAACGGAGGCGAAACCAGATGCCAAGGCTGCACCAGCAACTGAGGCCAAGGCGGAGGTGAAGCCGGACGCCAAGGCCGCAGCGGCGCCCGCGGCCAAAGTCAAAACACCGACCGATTTGACGCCGAAGCTGGTCGAGCGAGTCCATGCATTGTACGAGGAACTCGGGCGCCAGGACGTCCTAGCGGTACAGGAATTGGAGCGAGCACAAGAGACCTCGAAGGAGAAGACCGTTCCTTAGGGAGCGGGTGGCACGTGGCGTATCGCAAACACCGGCGGTTTCAAGCGAAGGCCGCTCGTCCATCCAATTCACGAACAACTCGCGAGGGCTTTAAATTGAAAATCAACTCGAAGGATTTCCGCGTTCCGTCCGGCAAAAAGGTGGAACTCGATGAGTGGCCGACCACAGTCGATCATTTTTTCAAATCAACAGAGCAGTATCATGAACTGCTGGCAGCGCATGTCGAGGGCTTGAGTTCGCGGCAACAGCTTCACTGTGCGTCCGGCCGCTACGCATTGCTGCTGATCTTTCAGGGTATGGATTCCGCGGGCAAGGACGGCGCCATTCGCCACGTCATGTCCGGAGTGAACCCGGAGGGTTGCGAAGTCTACAGCTTCAAGCAACCGAGCGTCGAGGAACTAAAGCACGATTTTCTCTGGCGCACCACGTGCCGGCTCCCCGAACGCGGGCGAATCGGCATCTTCAATCGTTCGTATTATGAAGAAGTGCTCATTACGCGTGTTCACCCCGCGATCCTGGATACTCAGAATCTGCCGAATCGCTCGCGCAATACGAAGCATTTCTGGCGCGATCGGTATCGTTCCATCGTCGAATTGGAGGCGCATCTGCATCGCAACGGCACGCAGATCGTCAAATTCTTCCTTCACCTATCGAAGAAGGAACAGGCCAAGCGCTTCTTGGAGCGGATCGATGAGCCCGACAAGAATTGGAAATTCAGTGCATCGGACATTCACGAGAGAAAATACTGGCAGCATTACATGCATGCGTATGGGCAATGCCTGGCCGAAACCAGCACGCATCACGCACCCTGGTATTCGGTTCCTGCGGACGACAAGGACAATGCCCGATTGATCGTGTCGCAAATTCTCATGGATGCCTTCGATGACCTCAAGATGGCCTATCCCAAGAGCGCGCCAAAACGGCTGCGCGAATTGCAGGCCATCGGCAAGCGACTCCTGAAGTCAGCCTAGAAGATTGAACAAAGTGAACCGTGTCATCGGGGCAGAGATCGAGACGCTGCAGCGCGAAACCTTCGGATACTTCGAACACGAAGTCAATTCCGCCAACGGGTTGGTGAGCGACAAGACCTCGCAAACCTCGCCCGCCAGTATTGCCGCCACCGGCTTCGCGCTCGCGGCCTACCCGGTTGGCGTCGAACGGGGGTTCATCCCGCGGGCCGCCGCCGTCGAGCGTACGTTGAGAACGCTGCGTTTCTTCTCGACTAGTCCGCAAGGTCCGGAACCTGATGCTACCGGATATCAGGGCCTCTATTATCATTTTTTGGACATGAAAACCGGACGACGCGCCTGGCGGTGCGAGCTGTCAACGGTCGACAGTGCGTTCTTGCTTGCGGGCATGTTGACGTCGGCCGCGTATTTTGATGCGGGCAGCGACGAGGAGGGGGAAATTCGTGCCCTAGCGGACGCGCTCTATCGACGCGCCAACTGGCACTGGGCACAAAACAACGGCGTGACGTTGACCCACGGCTGGAACCCCGAAAGCGGTTTCCTTCCGTATCGTTGGGAGGGCTATGACGAGGGGCTGCTCCTTTACATGCTCGCGCTCGGCTCGCCGACGTATCCGCTGGTCGGCGACGGCTATGCCGCGTGGTGCTCGACGTATCAGTGGAAGAAACAATACGACTACGAGTATCTGTATGCGGGATCGTTCTTCACGCATCAGCTCTCGCACATTTGGATTGATTTTCGCAATATGCAGGATGGCTTCATGCGCGACAAGGGGATCGATTATTTCGAGAACACTCGCCGCGCGACCCATATACAACGACAATATGCGATGGAAAATCCCCTCAAGTTCAATGGCTACGGCCCCCTTTGCTGGGGAATCACGGCCAGTGATGGCCCCGGCCCCGATACCATCAAGATAAACGGCGTCGAGCGGCAGTTTTTCAATTACATCGCTCGGGGAGTACCGTTTGGGCCCGATGATGGAACCATCGCGCCGTGGGCGGTGGTCGCCGCGCTGCCGTTTGCGCCCGACATCGTGCTGCCGTCGATCGAGTATTTCATTCGTGAGCTCAAACTGAAAGCAAACAATCCCTACGGGTTCAAGGCGACGTTCAACGCTACCTATCCGGTAAAGCCCGGCAATCCGAGCGGGTGGGTGTCGCCGTGGCACTACGGACTCAATCAGGGACCGATCGTGCTGATGATCGAAAATTATCGGAGCGAATTGCTGTGGCGACTGGTGCGCCAGTCCCCCTACATCGTCCACGGCCTGGGGCGAGCGGGTTTTCGCGGCGGCTGGCTTCAAGAGCTTGCACCTGCGTTCCGTTCATAGGGTCCCACCGCACAGACCGACGACTGGGGTTGCCATATGCTATGGACCATGAGTGAGTGACCATGAACGAAGATTTGGTGAGCTGCCGGGACGGGATGCGGTTGATATTCTCAATGAAAGATATGGCAGCGATGAGATCACGCACGAGGAACTGGGCTTCATGAAATCTGAAATCGCCAAGGGATAGGAACGAATTCGGATGGGAAACGGGGCGTGAGGTGCAGAGTGGTCGAGTGCCGTTCGCTCTAGGAGCGTCGCAAATGTTTCACAGCACAAAGGAATTGGGAAAATATTCTATTGCGGCGACGGATGGCGCGATTGGAGACATCACGGATTTCTACTTCGACGACGAAGCGTGGGCCGTCCGCTATCTGGTGGTCGATACCAGCGCTTGGCTTCCTGGTCGCCAGGTACTCATCTCACCTTTCTCCATAGAGCATTCGGATCACGCGGCGCGTGCATTCTTCGCCTCGAAAGAGCAAATCAAGCACAGTCCCAGTATTGACACTCAGAAGCCGGGGTCGCGCCAGCACCAGATTCGCTATCTCGGTTATTACGGCTATCCTTATTACTCGGTTGGATCCGGGGTTTGGGGTCAAGGCGCCTACCCGGGAATGATGCTCACCGGCTCGGCCTATGGCATGTCAGATGCGGCTTACAGTCGGGTTCGGGCAGCCAATGAGCGGACCGCAGGCGAAGCCGAAGAGCAACGGCGGCGTCAGGACGAGGATCCTCACCTGCGCAGCTGTAACGTGATGACACAGTATCATGTACATGCAACAGACGGCGATATCGGCACGTGGACGGGTTCCTGATAGACGACCAGAGTTGGGCCCTTCGATATCTCATAGTGAACACTAGCAACTGGTGGATTGGTCACCAGGTGCTCGTCGCGCCGGGTCATATCGGGGAAGCAAGCTGGTCGTATTCAAAGGTCACTGTCAGTCTCAGTCGGCAAGAGATCAAGGAGGGTCTCCAAACGATATTGGGCCAAAACTATTCGTTCCGCAGTCCGATGGCGTAACCAATACATCGACAACCGAATGTAAACCGGGTCGGCCGCCCATGAACCACCGGTCTTAGCACGCGGCGCCGTTGCATGCGGTGCGATCACGCAGCGCGGCCAGCCCGAGGTGTTGTCCAATCGTACTGCGCGCCACTCGCGTTGGGGTTAGCCGCAATCCGGCCGCGGTGCCGGAACAATACAAGCCGATTATTCTTTCGCCCCCAGATCGCATTCTCGCTCTTCGAGTCAGCGCCCAGTCATCGCGCATCACGATGAAGTGTCGATCGCTCAAATGCCCATGCGTGCTATCCCTGCACTCGCGACCGACTACGGGTGGGTTTGTTTTTGATGCACAGACTCACGGTAGAAACCGGTTGTTTTTCCCGAGCGCCACGCATGTCACACATCGCAAGCCACGGATTGTAAACGGGTTCCTGCTCCGTGAAAAACATCAATATTTCCCGAGAAAAATAGCGCCGACGATGTGCTTTTGGACACTAAAAATTTGCTCCATTTCTGCAGGAAAAGCGGGTATTTCTCAAGTGCCAGAAAACATTCTGAGATCAGTGGGTTATCGGAAGGACGCTCTATAATTCTCGACGAATCCTACCGTATGTTACTGCAGCAAAAGCAAGCCGACCCCGACTAATGATTCATGAGCGCCTCCCGACAGACGCGGACGACAAACCACTGGCGGATTGCGCATCTTGCCAGCGTTCGGCACCGAACAGACCGGGAAGCCGGCAAAGGTGCAAGCTGGCGGTTGTCATGAAACCGCCGCCCCGTTACTGTTTTCTGCGCCACGCAGTCTTGCTCGTATTGGCAGCTGGGCTCGGTGGGGGGCTGGGCGTGAAGGCGTACGCCGAGCCGTTCGAGGTACCGGTAATCTCGAATCCCGCGACCGGCGCGCATCTGGTGGGGAAACTCATCTGGCTCGATCTCGAGACCACCGATCTGTCAGGCGCCAAAATCTTCTATCGCTCTTTGTTTGGTTGGGATTATCGTGACTATCACTCGTATGGGGCAAACTATACGGTGGCGCTCGCGCAGGGAAATCCCGTCGCGGGTTTGGTGCGCCGGCAGATTGTGAACGATACGGAGCGGCGTTCGGCGTGGCTGCCTTTCTTCTCCGTGGCGGATGTCGGTGCGACCTTCGCTCAGGCGCTGAAAGTGCGTGCGCTGGTGCGCTCAGAGCCGGAAGATTTTCCGCGGCGCGGCCGGCAAGCACGCTTGACGGACCCAGAAGGGGCGGCTTTTGCACTCGTCAATTCATCAAGCGGCGATCCTTCGGACGATCCTAACCCGAGGGCCCTCGGTACTTGGGGCTCGCCGTCTCTGTTGGCACGCGACCCTGCCGCTGAGGCCGTCTTCTATCAGGAGTTGTTCCGCTACGCGGTCTTGGGTGAGCCCACCCACGCGGGTTTCGAGCGGATCCGGCTCTCCGCAGGAACGCATGAGCGCGCGAGCGTACGACGGTTGCCCAGTGGCGCCGATGCGCTGAGCCCTCAGTGGTTGAGCTTCGTGCGTGTTTTCAGTACCGTTGGCACGAGCCGGCAGGCCGTGAAATTGGGCGGCCATATCCTGGTGGCTGCGACCCCGACAACCAACGGCGCGACTACGGCTATTCTCGAGGATCCGACTGGTGCGGTATTCGGGGTTTTCGAGCTGCCACCGGAAATCGTCAATGTCACAACCCCATGACCTTACTGTCTCCCGGGTACGACGTAACCCGGATCGACTCCGGTCGCAGACGACCTGTGAAAGTCCCAAAACAGATTTGGAGAGGCCGATGACGGAGGCCGTCCTGGCTTAAGATGCACCACGGGCAAGCGGCATGTGCGTTCGCGCACAGACGAATGGACTGACCGTGGTGCAGGTTACGACAATAACTGTACTAGAGGAGAGCATCGCATGCTCCGCACCGCGAAGGATCTGGAAGGATGCACCATAGAGGCAACGGACGGCGCGATCGGCAGCGTGGAAGATTTTTATTTCGACGACGATCAGTGGGTTGTCCGTTATATCGTCGTGAAGACCGGCAACTGGTTCTCGAACCGACGCGTTCTGATCTCTCCTCTGTCGATCCGGCAGGCGGGTTGGGAGACCGGGGTCGTCCCGGCGTCGCTCACCATGGAGCAGGTCAAGAACAGTCCCTCGATCGATACGGACAAGCCCGTTTCCCGCCAATATGAGAAGAGTTACTATGACTATTACGGTTATCCGTACTACTGGGGTGGGATGGGCATTTGGGGAGCCCACCCGTATCCAAGTATGATGATGCCGTCGCTCAGCCACAAGGCCGGTGAGGCGGAGATCGCACGTGAGCAGCGCGAGAAGCAGGACCCGCATTTGCGCAGCTGCGATGCAGTGAGCGGCTACCAGCTGCGTGCCTCCGATGGCGAAATCGGTCATGTTCGCGGTTACCTCATCGATGAGAAGTCCTGGGCTATACGTTTTCTCATCATGGACACGTCCAATTGGTGGTTGGGCCATCAAGTGCTCGTTGCCTCGGAATGGATTGCGAGCGTCGATTGGGCGCGATCGATCGTCACCACGGAGCTCACCCGTCAAGCGGTGAAGGAATCCCCCACCTTCGATCCAGAACTGCTGCTAGACGCCGCCGGAGAAAAGTCGCTTTACAGCCATTACCGGCGGCCCGCCTATAGGGAACACGCCGTGAAACGTGAGTTGGGCGCCTGACCCATGCATCAACTGCTCGGAGCGGCCAAGCCACTCGGGTCCGGCGCTGCACCAGTTAAGATGGGCTCACCGAGAAAGCCGCTTGGCGAGGAGCTTGGATATGTCGCTTCAGCTTGAAGAGTACATCCCTGGCACCATCTGGATTTGCCGTTACCCGGTCAGCTACATGGGCACCGAATCTGACGCTCGAATGACCATGATTCGGCTGCGTGACGGCCAATTGATGCTGCACTCGCCTTGCGCGATCGACGACCAGATCAAAAATGTTACTCGGCGATAGGGCGCCTGATGGCTGGCATTGGGAACTAAAACTCTGGTGAAAGGCTGTGTTCCATATGTGGAACAACCCGAAGCCGGCGCCGGAGTTTCAGTGGGGCTGGCGCGACAAAGCGGTCTCTCACCTGCGGGGCTGCATGCACGTCTGCGCAGTTCCGGACCTACCTCGTCGGGCCAAGCGGTATTTCACTGTCGATCATACCCTGGGATCCGGCCCCCCACCCTGGGGTGAAGCGATCCAGTTCGTCCTCTTTCGCGGCGGCATTCTCATGAAAGCCGACTTCTTCCATGTGCAACCGGCGACGTGGATTCTCACGGACCTTATCGAGAATTTCGCACCGGCGCGCGTACGCTCTCCATGTTACCGCGCGCTAGTGCGAACGAGTGGTGAGGCCGACCCAGATGGGAAGGCACCCATCGACATGCGAATTACGTTCCTTGGGAACAGAGCTGCTTTACGCGCGGCAGTCGGGCTCATGATAGCGTGGCAGCCTGAGCGGGTGATTCTCGCGCACGGTCGGTGGTATGAGCACAATGGGGTGCGGGAATTGCGCGACGGGCATTCCGATGGATGCTGTGAATCGCACTGGCGCGTGCGAGTCGAGGACTCGTGCGGACCGCCGGTGATCGACGCCATGCGGCGATGCGGCGATGCGGCGTGGCGATGGCAACGCACCGCCTGCGGTTACCCTACACCGTCGGCCTCGTGATTGCCGGCATTGCTCTGTATCTGCTTTCCTTCCGCTCCAAGCTCCAACTGTCCAAAGAGCTCATCTATTTCGTGTTCCTGCCGCCTCTTGTATTCCAGGCAGCGCTCTATATTCATTGGGATGAGCTCAAGAAAGATCTGGCAGTGGTCGGATCGCTCGCCACGCTGGGGCTGGTGGCGGCTGCCGGCATTACGGCGACCGGGATGCACTTTGCTGCACAATGGCCCTGGAGCAGCGCGAGCGTATTTGGCGTTCTCATCGGGGCGACCGACCCGGTCTCTGTGATAGCCACGTTCAAGGAGGCCGGCGTGACGGGCCGCCTTCGATTGCTGGTCGAAGCCGAGAGTCTTCTCAACGACGGCACCGCGGCCGTGCTGTTCATGGTCGCACTCGGCATTGCGGAAGGCACTGGTGCCGATGTTTTGCATGTCGGTGGGAGGCTGATGCTGACGATCGGAGGCGGCGTGCTCATTGGTGTGGCGACCGGGTACGCCCTGATGTTGCTCGCGGGACGTACGACAGATCCTTTAGTCGAATTTACATTTACTACGCTCGCGGCGTACGGATCATTCTATTTCGCCGAGCATCTCCATTGCTCCGGCGTGCTTGCGTCACTCGCCGCGGGGTTGGTATCAGGAAACTACGGGCGACGCGGATCCATTTCGATAGCCAACAGGCTGGCGCTCAAATCGTTCTGGGATTATGCGGCGTTCGTGGTCAATTCCTTGGTATTCCTGCTGATCGGTACGGGCATGACACAACAGAAATTCGGCCACAACCTATGGCTTCCCAGTCTCATCGCAATCCTGCTGGTGACACTGGGCCGAGCCGCGGCGATTTACCCGGTCTGCGCATTGTTCAATCATACAGCGCTCAAAGTCGACCTGCGTGACCAGCACGTTTTGTTTTGGGGCGGGCTGCGTGGAGCGTTAGCGCTGGCGTTGGCGTTAGGGTTACCCGCGGCGCTCCCCCTTCATGATCAAATCGTTACCGTGTCTTTCGCAGTCGTCGTGTTTTCCATTTTTGCCCAGGGGTTGACGATGACCCCATTTCTAAGGAAGCTGGATCAGCAGCGGCAACCCAAGCTGAATCCGATCGAGGTCCCCGATAAACTATAGCGAGTCAAGTGGTTGGAGCGATTCCCTCGCTCGCGTTCGAGCTGCACTTCGTACCCGGTTCAGCCTGGAGGCGGATCGCGCCGAGGACGCCGACATCGTTGCTCGCATCCGCGCGGACGTGCCTTTACACGGCACCAACCTTTGAGTCCCCGTATTCGCGATTTTCATCGCTTCGATCGGTCTCAATGCATCATCGGCGCCATACTCATCCCCCCGCTGATGGGTCCCATCATGGGGGTCGGTTACGGCATCGGAATCCGTGATGTTGCACTGGTTCGTCAGGCGGGAAAGAATCTCGCACTCGCGACCCTCATCGCCCTGGTCACCTCCGCCTCCCGCTGACCTTGACTTAATCGAGCGTATGCTCCGCGACCACCTCGTATAATTCATTAACGCCTATGATTCAGCGGAGGACGGCCGATCTGTCTGGCTGCATCCACCACACTTGAAATATCGTCGTGGTGACTGTGCTCAGTCGGTCTCTGCGATTGGGCTTGCCGGTCGTTTGACTCACCGGCCCACTCTCGAATGGCGTCGCTCTCGCTCTTCGGGGGATTTTTTTGCATGTCCTGCTCCTTAAGTTCGCGATGACCTCAACCTAAATTGGTTCTCCCGGTGGCTCTGCCTGCGATGTTGCTGACTACACTTTGGCGACTTCGGACCTCATGATGCCCAGCTGTTCACGCGTGATTTCACCTTTGGCATACCTTTCCTTGAGAATGTCAAGCGCGTCCTTTCCGGGCAGCTGGCCGAACCTCTGGTGCGCCCGGTAGGAATAACCCCAGTTGCCGATGCTCGAAAACAGCAGGAAAATAAAACCGAACCACAGAAACCAACCCCAGCCAAAGTACCAATCGTTCCAATACGCGTGAGCCATCTAATACCCCTCAAAAACGCAGGCCTATCGGGCGTTCATTCAGCGCGACCAATTCGTCGCTCAAAGGCTATTCCGCATTTCGCTTTCGGTATGTGCGCTAGCATGCCGAGAGAGTAACAGCTTGGCGGACACTCTCTTTGAGAGTAGCGAACGTGACATATGTAGAGATCCGTGTCCGTGCGCTGCCGTACGTACGGTTACTGCGATCGTAACGCCGCCAATGGTGGTGTTCCCGAGTGGTGTGGAAGATTGCCCCTGTCCACCGGCCGCTTCTACCGCCTGCATTTGCTGCCCATTCACGCTTACCACGAACT
Source organism: Bryobacterales bacterium (assembly GCA_003136675.1). Lineage (GTDB taxonomy): Bacteria > Acidobacteriota > Terriglobia > Bryobacterales > Bryobacteraceae > Bog-113. The sequence continues at coordinate 710 of PLFE01000102.1, read as the reverse complement.
CCTCGTCGCGATACGAGAAGCATGTCGGCTAGGGGGTCGCGTACTTTTCTTGCAGAAAGTAGCGGTTTATCTGCTGCATCGCAGTATTGATGATGCGGTTGCGGGGTCGGGTTGAAGGCGTAGCCTCCGTGTTTTGTTCGCCGGGGGGCTGCGCATGGATTCGCTGCTTTGGGCATACCGCGTCGGTTCGAAGTGCCCGCCGCCATCGGCGGCATCGTACAGCATGACGTGTCCTCGAGCCGATTCGGCAAGGGTGGGATGGCCTGCTGCGCGTGGCCGCCACGATCGATGAGGGGTGGCGCTTCGACAGCGACATTAGGCGGGCCAGAAGCCGCGTCGCGCACGGCAGCCAGTTGGTCACAACGCGCTGCGGTCCAATCGAGCACCAGGAAGTCGGATCAGGCTCCCGTTGCTGGCCATTCATGGCAGCGGTGGTGGCTAACACCAGGGCACCCGGGTGATCGCCATGTCGCGCTTCGGTTACCTGCGCACGCCAATACATACCGATGCCTCGGCGGCAGCGCAGGCGAATGCCCATTGTGTGCCTGCTCGATGTCGTAGGCGTTCGCCGGGCCGCCGTCATGGGCGGCTCGGCCGGTGCGCCTTCAGTGCTGCAGATGGCAGTAGTGGTACGCCGCCAGCCCCCGTTACTTCGCTAACGTCGCGGGCAGCAATCGGTCGTATTCTTTTTTGACCACCGCGTAGCATTC
>PLFE01000227.1 GCA_003136675.1 Bryobacterales bacterium | reverse complement strand
TCTCGCGCTTCCGGATAAACTCCCTCTGCGCGGTCCGGACGATCGGATCTCCTTCGTCAGGGTCCACCTCATCGCTCCACGGAAGCCATTGTGTGGCGAACTGCCAGTCCTCGTCCGTTGCCGCTTTCTGGATCGCTTCGATCGAGGTGTCCGTAAAGAGCGAAAGCCTGGTGTGCAGCGGGTCGGGCACCGTTGCCAGCAGGAACTGAATGTGCTTGGGCCCGCCGATGCCAAAATAACCACGCAGCGCTTCGGCGCAGGTCTTGTCCAGAGAGCATTTCTGAATGTCGCTCGCACTGTCGAAGTCCGGCAACTCCTGAGTGTTGGGAGTTGCCAGGGAGTGAAAGAACGCTTGGGTCGCAAGCCATGGGCCCTCGCGTTCGGGCGGGGTATCAGGACTCTGGCCCTCGTCCTTAGGTTTCGGCTTAGGCTTCCCGCCTTTTCCATTCGCCGCTGCGNNTCGGCGCGGAAGAATCATGGCCCCCTTCCGGCCCGCTTGGAATGGCCATATGCACCACAAAGGCTATGAGTGCAATAACGCCCGCCGATCCTCCAAAATTGCGATTCATTTCAGCCGCCTTGGTCGGGGCCGGTCAATTTTTTGCCGGCCTGAGGTTCCAAAAACCGAAAACGTTTAGAGTGAGGCGACCTACCGGGAAGGCGTCCCGCCGGCGGAAGCAGCCGCGGTCAAAGCCGCCGGCACGCTGACTACGGGAGCCATTGCATATTGACCCGCAAGTGTTCCATTGGAGAACTGCAGGTTTTGAGGCCTATAGGAAGCGTCAGTTTCGCATCTGACCAGAACGCTATTCGATAGCGTTGCACTGCCAGTGATCGTTCTCCTGCGGGGAAATCCCCATAGAGGATTCCACGACTCGTGCAATTGGTCCAAAGCATCCTCGGGATCGAGAGGGATCGAATACTTCGATTCAACGCCCGGGTCGATCACAAGTCCTAGATCGGAGGCCTTGTCGATCATCCATCCCAGAGTGAGATCTGAAAGCGCAGTCCCGTCCGCGTCCGCAGCGTAACCGCCGCCGACGTCGGAGTGCACGCCACAGAACCAGACTTGCTCTAACGTCTGCCCCGGATTTTGCGAAGTCCAGAGCGTTGGTGGGAATGCCGCGCGCCTCTCATCAATCGCGAGCGCGTGATATGCGTTCAGCACGTCGGGATGGAGCGACGTGTCGAGGAAGCCATAGATCAATGGACTTACAGCACCAAACACTGCGGGTATCCCCAATGCACCGACCGTGTCCCATACCCCTACCATCGTCAGCTTCGCGTCGTACATCCCATACTTGCCGAGCGTCGAGAGGAGTTGGGTCCGCTGATCCTTGTTTCGGTAAGCCTGAAAAGCCGTCTCGACCAGGTTATCGTCAAAGTCTTTGGTGGGAAGCCCGCAGATGGCGATCATCCCGGCCAGACTCCGCGCGGTGTATGCTCCGCGGCTGAAGCCAAACACAAACAGTTCGTCACCCGCCTCGTACACCTGCGAGATCTTGCTGTAGCCGTCCTTTATCTTCTGAAACAGCCCAGTTCCGAAAGCGCCGCCCACTAATTTTTCGAGAGGAAGCCCATCGGCGCCGACGCCATCGTCGTAGTATGCCACTTGGTCCGCGGTGGTCAAGATAGACTTAAAAAGTCTATAAACATTGCTGTTATTGGATGAACTATCCCACGTGCCGTCGGCACAATACGCGATCCTTTTACTCATGAACCCTCCGTTTAGTTCTCGACCGTATCACAAAGAAGCTGATTTAACAAGGACGATTTTGGAGAAGCGTGTGGGAATTATTCACGTTCGAGTGAAAATTCAGGAAGCCACGCCGAAAATATGTTTTCCTTGTTGTCCTATGCTGGGTAATTGCTGACATCTGTTCCAAAGCCTTGGCCTATAATCGGTATCCGATTTATCAGTCCTCATCTCGTGGCCGCTGTTTTAGGCTGCCTCCGAACCGTACAGGAATCCTGTACAATAAAGCCATAGGCCCCGCTATGGCAACCGAAACCACCTACACGAGTCTTCGTCAGAATCTGGCCAGCGTTCTGGATCAGGTGGTTGACCAACAGGAAACCGTCATTGTCCGGCGGAAAGGGGATCGGAGCAAAGGGGCGCGCGATGTGGCGCTCATTCCGGCCGCCGAACTAGCGGGGTTGATCGAGACTGCGCACCTGCTCCGGTCGCCGCGCAACGCGCAACGGTTGTTGACCGCGCTGCATCGTGCCGAACTGGGTAACCTCAAGCCCGAAAGCGTCTCCCGATTGCGGAAAAAGATCCTCGATGGAACGAGCGCCTGAACGCGCCACTGTTTTTCATACCGAGTTCAGGGAAGATCTGAGATATTGGGTCAAGTCCGAACGAGCCACCGCGATCCGCGTATTGGACCTGGTCGAAGCTATATTGCGCGATCCGTTCCAGGGACTCGGCAAGCCCGAACCCCTCCGCTATCTGCTTGCAGGCTGCTGGTCGAGACGCATTACTCAGGAGCACCGTTTGGTTTATAAAGTCAGCGCCGAAAGAATCGATTTCCTTCAGGCCCGCTACCACTACTGACCACCCGACTCATCGCGTTCCGCCCCGCGCCAACTCCGCCCGATATCGCAACTTCACCGTCACCAGCAAAGGTCCAGCCCCGTTTCCTTCAACCCGGTAAACGGTCTGCGGCGGCGGCTCATCCTGGGTCAGCAGCCGCGTCCCATCGGCGGCAGCCATCTGCTCTGCCCGCGTCCAGCTCTTGCCGGCCCCGCCCTTCAGTTCGAACACCCCAACCCGTCCCCGGCCCCACTCCTGCTGCCATTCCGCCACCTGGCTGACCGAAAGAGCCAGCGGCTTCGCCCCGATATTCAGCCCGTCGATCGGCTGCTTGGTCAACAATACCGTAAGCTCTTCTTCCGTCTGGTCTTCGCGGCTCTTCCGCAGCGTGAAGAAGTTGGGCCGGTCGCCTTGCGCCGGGATGTCGACAAGCCGCCCGCCCGCGACGCGGTTATCCCCGCTCGCCGTCCGCGTCGTGGGGAAGATCAGGTAGGGCGCCCCTTCCTCGCCGGACGCGTATTTCTCGCGGTCGATCACATAGAGGTACCCCGCCTCCGGCGATTCCAGCGTCAGTCGCACGCGGTCCCCCGCAACCAGGTTGCTGGTGGACGCCACCCGTTCCGGAATCCATCCCTCGGTGCCGCTGTCATCCTGAACCAGGAGCCGCACGCCGCCATCCGCACCGCCCGCCCGCCGCAGCTTCCAGATCGTGACACCAACCTGCTTGCCTTCCACCCGGCGCACCGCCGCGCCCGGTCCCACAGGCTGATACTCCACCTTCGCAACCCCCGCGATCTTCTTCGGCGCCGGCCGCCCTTGAATCACTTCTTCCGGCACAATCCCGCGCGTATCCGTCTGCGCCGCGGCGCACGCCGCCAAAGCCAACGCCCAAATCACCTTCATCTGCTCTCCTTCACTACCGCCAATCACCCTGCTGTTCGAAGGCCGCCCAATAGTAGGGCGACGCCCACTGCTTCTGGCCCATCAATTCCAATTGCGCTTCGCGCAACGCCGCGCTTGGCCGTTCGCCCTCTTTTAGCAGCTTGTTGTAAAAGTTGGCCATCAGATCCGCCGTCGCCCGATCGCTAACGCTCCACAGGCTCACAATTACCCGCGGCGCGCCCGCGTACATAAACGCGCGGGTCAGCCCCATCAGTCCCTCGCCCCGAACCTCGCGCCCAAGGCCTGTCTGGCAAGCGCTCAATACCACCAGATCCGCCGACAGCCGCAGATTGTAGACATCGTTGGTCCTCAGAAACCCATCCTCCGGCTGCCCTTTGGAATCGATCTGCGACAGCACCAGAGCCGAAAGCGCCGGCCGTTCCGTATCCAGATATCCATGCGTCGCGAAGTGGATGTAGCGATAGTCGCTCAGCTTCCCGCTCGTCACCATCGCCCGGCTCGCATCGAAACCGGTGGCCCGAAAGCTGTCCGCCGGCGCGGATTGCAGAATGCGCTCCACCTCAAGCGTTGTGAACGGCAGCCGTGGAATATGCAGCCGCCGCTCTCCGGTGTCGATTGGCGCATTCTCCATCTCCAAAAGCCGCGTCCCTTCCGGTTGCGCCGCAGGCTCCGCAGGGAGCCCGGCCGCCCGCGGGTCCGAAGTATCAAACACCGGGTCCGCCACAGCCGCCAGCATCTTCGATGCCGGCTTACGCCCGGCCAGCTCTCCCCGCAGCGCCGCCAGCGAAGAGGCCGACGGCAGCATCACGATTTCATGCCGCACGATCAGCGGACCCGACGTTCCAAACGCCAGCATCGCAAAAGGAACCCGCTGCAGCTCTCCATCGGCGACAATGGCCAGCCTCTTGCCTTCAATCGCCGGCGCCGCTGGCCCGATCACCATCTCGCCCAAGCGGCGCGCCGCCGTCTCAAGCTCCTTGTCCGACCCAGTCCGTTTCGCCAGTAACTCGCGCACCTCGCGCGCCTGCCGTTCAATCTCCAGACGGCCCGGTAACTGCCAGCTCCGCACACCCTGCTTCCCAACCACCCAGAGGTAACTGCGCTCCTCACCCAGGCTGTATTCCAGAAGCACCGTATCGTCGTCCAGCACCTGCTTCTGAATCTGCTCCACGGTCAGCGGTTCAGGGTGCGTCATGGCGGCGTAACGGGGGCTGCTCTTGCGAACCGCCGCCTCCACGTCCTGATACTCCATTTCCAATTGGCGAATTTCCTGCTTCAGCACCAGCACTCGCGCATCCGTCGTCCCCGAAAGGCGCAGCAGCAGAGTCCCCTTCACATTCAGCAGATTGGCAATGTCCCGCTCGCGGCCCGTCAGCTTCGGATCAACGCCCTCGCGAACATTCGCCGGCAGATCGGCCAGCATCTCTAGAAGCGTTCGTGCTCGCGCCCGCTCGTTGGCTTCCAGCGCCCTCTCACCCAAAAGCTCGTCCGGATGTTTTTCCCGCAGACGCATCAGCACATTGATATAAAAGCCATAAGAATCCTGCTGCGTCGCAAAAAACGACGCCCGCAGCCCTTCACTATTCGCCTCCACGCGCGAATGTTCCACGGCCCGCAGCGCTTCTTCCATACGCGTGCGCGCGGCGTCCAGATTCCCGCGTGCGGCCTCCGCGCGAGCGATCTGTTCGAGCGCAATTTCGGTATATAGTCGATTGCCGCCCGCCCGGTACTCCACCAGGGCCTCGTTCGCCCACTCGGCAGCGCGGTCGCCTTCACCGGATGCCAACGCCGCCCGGCTCAAACTGATCAGCGATCGGCCCACGGCCAACCTGTCTTGCACCGCGCGAGCCAGTTCGAGCGATTTTTCGAGTGCCTGGCGCGCGTCTTCAAACCGGCCCAGCTTGGTGTACGCCTGCCCGGTCAGTGCCAGCGTCAATGCCAGTCCGCGGCGGCTCTTTATTTTTTCCCAAAGCGCTCGAGCCGCCTGTAGATTTTCCAGAGCCTCCTTCGCATGATCGGTCGAAAGCTGAAACTGCGCGATCGATTCCAGCGTTGTCGCCTCGCCGCTCGCGTCTTCGGCTTTCCGCCACAACACCAGGGCCTTCTCAAACAGCTCGCTCGCGTGGTCGATCTCGCCGAGTTGCCGATACACCACGCCCATATTGTTCAGGATTTGCGCGTCCATGCCAGGGTCCGCGAGCGAGGCATTGAGCTTCAATGCCTCGTTGAAATGCTCCAGCGCCGCCTGCCACTGCGAGAGATTCGTCTCGGCCCATCCGATGTTGTTATTGAGTAAGACTTCTTTGCCCGTATCCGCATTGGCGCGCGCGAGTGTCAGCGCTTCCTGGTATTTCTGGAGCGCCTGATCTGGATCGCCCAGCACATCCAGCGCTCCGCCCCAGTTGTTCAACGCCAGCGCCTCTTCGCGGGAGGCGCCGGCGTCGTGGAGCACTTGCGCCGCTCTCCGGTAGACCTCAACCGAGTCCCGAAAAGCGCCGGCCCCGGTTTCAGACGACGCCAGCGAGTACAAAGAAAGCCCTTCCCTGTAGCTCTCACCCGCTTCGTGAAAGAAAGCGGCGGTGCGCGTCAGTTCCTTTTCGGCGGCATCCCACTTCCCATCCCCTTGCAGAGCCGTGCCTTCGTAGTAGTCACGAAACGCAGCGACCAGAGCGGCGTCGTTCGCTTGCACGGGCCGCAACTCTCGAACCTGCAATGTGTAGTCGCCGGATGGCGCGCCGCCCCCAATCTTTACTTCGAGCGCGTAGACGCCGGCTTGACCGGCGATGGCTACTATCGTCTCCGGACCATAGTTTTCATTTCCAGAATCCGCATCCATCAACGCCGTTCCTTGCGGGTCGGAAAGGCGAACGGCCAGGTCGCTCCCCTTCTGCTCAACGTCGAGCCGGAGGAACTGGTTGACAGAGAGGAGAATCCGCATCTTGTCGGATGCGGTCCCCTCGATATGTCGCTCTATCACCGTGCCGGGTTTCAATCGCAGCTCCGCACTTTGCGCTCTCAGGCACGTGTGGGCGGCGGCGAGCGTCGCCACCACTGCCATCACACCCGATCGCCTCATGCTGGAGCGCATAGTTCTTATTCCTTCTCTGTGTCGTGACGGTGGTGCTCTTCCTCATGGGGCTTTCTTCCCGAACCACCGGCCCTCCAGGAGGAGTTGCTATCCTTGACACTCACCGCCCCGATCAGGGTCCCAGCGCCCCCTGACATATTGAGAGAACCCGTCATTTGGGTGTAGTTCTTCCCGCCCACCGGTAAAGTTCCGCCGAAACCAACGTTCCCGATCTGATATCCACCAAGGAAATTGAGTGGAACGAACAGCGGACCGTAGAGGTTGCCGCTGGTATCCGAAAACCACAAGTGACTGTTTATGTCCACGGTGATGGAGCCGGAACTCCCGATGTTCGCGTCGATGAACAGCGACAGGGCGGGAATGGGTAAGTAGCCTCCGGCCCCCGTCGTATAGCTGCCTCCTGGCGGGTTTTCGTTCGTCGCCGGCCCGATCGCAAATATTCCCGTGGTCGGGCTGTAAAGGACTCCTCTCAGCACCACCGGGCCGGAACCGGAAATCATTTCAGCGGCGAAAACGATCTGCGCCCCGATCGTAATACTAACCATTGCAAACGCGTAGTTACCCCCCGAACTATCCGTCACCGTGATTTGCGTGGGGGTGAACGTGATATTTCCCTTGTAGGGGTTGGTCCCCGTGCCTTCGAACGGTAGGGCGCTGGCCGGCATTGGGCAAATACGCGCGCCGAATTGGACCACCACTCCGGGGCTCGCGTTCCACTCGAGGTAACCGACGCAACTGGTGGCCGTGAGCACCGTGATCCTCAGTGACGCCACGCTGTTTGAGCCCGTAAAGCTGCCGCCGTTGGGAGTCACGTTGAAGGCCAACGGAGAAGTCGGTGTCGACGTAAACGTAAACGTGACCGTCTGGGGCGACGCAGTGAAAGTCACTGTCCCGGTGCTGCCTGTATTGTCGAAATACGCGAGAGGTACTGTCGGCAACGTGTTCAAAGATTCTGCTGGTGACATGGATTCTTCCTTTCAGTTATGCCGGAGCATCACTTCCGCTTCCAGTACGTCTCCGGCTGCACGTAGCTGGCTCTGGTTCCCTGATTCGTTCACAACAGTTCCGCACTTCTCCTTGACCCCTGCCAGGAAAACCTGAAGACCTCTGACTTCCGGCGCCTGCTTGACTCCGCCATTTTTGCTCCCTGCCCGAGTGCGTTCGATGGCTCCAATAGGCTTCGCAGCCCAAACGATCAGCAAACGTTCCGTTCCCGGATTAGCATCGAACTCATACCACCCTGTTTCGACAGCCGTGCCCGCAGCCAATGACGCGCCATCTGCGGGACGCGGATAGAGAATCCAAAGCTGCTCCGAGCCATCGTCACCGGGGCCTTCACTGATCAGGTAGAGACATCCCGACTGAGGCGATTCCAAACGCAGCCGGAACTTATCCCCGGATGAGAACACCTCTTTCGCGGAAGCCTCATATGGCGAACGCCCTGGCTTCTGCGCCTCAATCGAATAGGAAATCAACCGCTCCGGCCCCGGCGCCGCCGCAGGCCTCGGGCGCAGCCACCACCACCCCGCAGCTGCAACCAGCGCAATACATGCCAACACTATATAGAACGCGGCGCGGCTCTTCGGCTGGGGCGCCGCTTCCAATCGCGGACCTTCCACCAGCGCCGCCAGATCTGTCCGAACCTCCGCCATCGACGACGCCCGCTCATTCGCATCCTTCTTCAGGCACCGTCCGATCACTCCCGCCAGCTTCGCCGGAACCGAGGAATCTACCCGCGCCACCGTCGGCGTCTCCGCGTGCACAATGTTATAGAGCGTATCCAGTTGATCCGCTCCCTCAAACGGATGCCGCCCGTAC
>PLFE01000080.1 GCA_003136675.1 Bryobacterales bacterium | reverse complement strand
CGCGGCGTGATTTTCCGGCTGGGGCGTTTGCAGGATCAGCCTCTGGGGCCGGGGCTTGTCTTTGTGATGCGACCGCTGGACAAGATGGAACGCGTTTCACTCCGCATTGAACCGTTCGAAGTTCCGCCGCAGGATGTAGTTTCGCGCGACAACGTGACCGTGAAGGTAAATGCGGTGATCTACTTTCGGGTCATCGAGCCGCGTCTCGCCATCGTGGAGGTGAACAACTTTCGCTACGCCACCTCGCAGTTGGCGCAGACCACGCTGCGGAGCGTTCTGGGCGAAGTGGAACTGGACGAACTATTGAGCCAGCGCGAGAAACTGAACAGCCGTTTACAGGAAATTCTGGATCAGCATACCTCACCGTGGGGCGTGAAGGTTACGATGGTTGAAGTCAAGCAGGTGGATTTGCCGGAGCAGATGATTCGTGCCTTGGCGCGCCAGGCGGAAGCGGAACGGGAGCGCCGGGCGAAGATTATCCACGCGGAAGGCGAGTTTATGGCGGCCGAAAAATTGGGGATGGCGGCGGAGATTATCCAGCGGCAGCCGGCGGCTCTGCAGTTGCGGTACCTGCAGACATTGGTGGAGATCGGCGCGGAGAAGAACTCCACAATCGTGTTTCCGTTCCCGATGGATTTGGCTACTTCGTTGCAGGGCGCGTTATCGCGCTTAGGGAGCATGGAAAACAAAGCATGAGGGACGAGAGCGATCAGAAAGAGCTTGTGTTGGGCAACAAGCAGTTGCTCAGTATCTTTTTTATTGTGATTGCGATGCTGGGCGTCGCCTTCACGCTGGGATACATGATCGGGCGGAATACGGCGAACGTGAGCGCGGCGAGTATGTCTGGAGCCCCGCCGCAGGCTATGCCGACGCAGAGTCCGAACCAGAGTCCGACCCAGGCCCCCCGCATGGCGGATCCTCAGACCGCGCCGGTTGTCCAGCAAGATCCTACGCCGGCGCCCGTGCCGGAAAAGGTGACATCGACGAGCGCGGCGAAGCCCTATGAATCCGACGGCGCACCCACACCCGCACCCGTTGCGGCGCCTGCTCCGGCGACGGCCGGAAATCCCCCATCCTATCTGCAAGTGGCGGCGATGAAGCGCGCCGATGCCGATCACATGGTCTCCGTGCTTCGCGATCGGGGCTTCCCGGCGCTGATTGGCGAGAGCCCGAAAGAAGGATTGTTCCGGGTGCTGGTGGGTCCTTATAAAGACATTCCTTCGCTGGTGGACGCCAAGGCGAAGCTGAAAGCCGCTGGGTTTGATAATCCGTTAATTGCCCGATGAGTTCCGAAGCGCTGGTCCAGATTGAACCTCAGGCCGGGCGGCTGCCTGCGTGGGCGCGAAAAAGCGCCACGCACTTCGAATCCATGAACACGCTGAAGCGGGGTTTGCGGGAACTGAACCTGCATACCGTGTGTGAATCGGCGCGGTGCCCGAATATTCACGAATGCTTCCACCGGGGCGCGGCAACTTTCATGATTCTTGGCAACCTGTGCACGCGCGGTTGCCCCTTCTGTTCGGTGCCGAAGGGCAATCCACGCAAAGTGAATATGGCGCTCGACCCGGCGGAACCGCGCAATGTCGCCCGTATGGCGCAGGCCATGCGGGTGAAGTATTGCGTGATCACCAGCGTGAACCGGGACGACCTGGCGGATGGTGGTTCGCGGCATTTCGCGGAGACGGTTCGCGAGGTGCGTAATGCGCTGCCGGAGGCGCGTGTCGAGGTATTGACGCCCGATTTTTGCGGCGATGTGGAGGCCGTGGCGCGGGTGCTGGATGCCGGGCCGGACGTGTTCAATCACAATATGGAAACCGTGCCGAGGCTTTACCGCAAGGTCCGGCCGCAGGCGAATTATCGGCAGTCGCTGGACCTGCTGGAGTTTGCGCGCAAGCACCGGCCGGAAGTGCTGACGAAGTCGGGTTTCATGGTGGGTTTGGGCGAAACCGAAGAAGAGATTTTCCAGCTGCTTCGCGACCTGGTCGCGGTGGGGACGGACGTCGCCACCATCGGGCAGTATCTGCAACCCACGCGGCGCAACCTTCCGGTTTCGCGCTACGTGACTCCGCCGGAGTTTGACGCGTATCGGGATTTCGGATTGAGTCTAGGCTTCAAGAAGGTATTCAGCGGGCCACTGGTGCGTTCTTCCTACATGGCGGACTTGGTCAGCGAGGAAGCCCGCCACTGCGCGTGAACTGGCTGCTGGCGCTGGTTTCCGCGGTGCTCCTTGTCGCCGCCTTCCCGAGTTACAACCTGTTTTGGCTGGCGCCCATTGCCTTGGCTCCCCTGATGCTCGCGGGGGCCCGTGAGCGGCGCGCGCGGCAAAGATTTCTCATGGGTTGGGCGGCCGGTATTGTTTACTGGTTCGGCGTTTGCAGCTGGATTCAATCGACTATTCAAGAGCACGGCGGGATGAGCCGCGCATCGGCATGGTTCTGTTTCATCCTGTTCTGTCTGGCGAAGGGGCTGCAAATAGGCGCATTCTGCTGGCTGGCGGGTTGGACCACGCGCTGGCGGTTGGCGATTCCCGCGACCGCCGCGCTGTGGGTGCTGCTCGAATACACGCATGGCCCGCTGGGATTCGCTTGGCTCGATCTGGGAAACGCGGCGATCGATATGGGTGCGCCGCTGCGCCTGGCTTCGATTACAGGGGTTTGGGGGATTTCGTTTTTGTTTGCCGCGATCGCCGCGGATGTGGCGAACGTTGTTTTGAAGAGACCGGGCATTCCTTATGTGGGTCTCGCGTTGATTCCGTTGTTGTGGCTATTGCCTGCGACGCCACCCGAGCTGGCGCCGTCTGAGCGCGCCACTCTGGTGCAGCCGAATATCGATGAAACCGAAATATTCACCGCGCCCTCGTTCAGGAACCTGCTGAAGCGCATGGATGAGCTATCGGTGGCTGCGCCCAGTAAGTTGCTGGTGTGGCCGGAATCGCCCGCCCCGTTTTACGATAACGATGCGCCATTCATGGGTTTTTTGGAAGACGTCGCGAGGAACGGCAACGAAGCATTTTTGGTAGGGCTGATCGGCCACGGCGCGGATGGCGTGGACCGCAATTCCGCGACGTTGATCGAGGCTTCCGGGCAAGTAGTCTCGCGCTATGACAAAGTCAATCTGGTTCCGTTTGGGGAGTTTGTGCCCTGGCCGCTGGGTCCCATAGCCTTCAAAATTTCTAAAGAAGCGGGCGATTTCCGCGCGGGAACCGAGCAGGTAGTTTCAACCGCAAACGGGCACCAAATGGCCACGTTCATCTGTTATGAATCGGTATTTCCGCGATTCATTCGCGGGTTTGTGGACCACGGCGCGGAGGTATTGATCAATCCTTCGAATGATGGCTGGTTCGCGAAAACCGCGGCCCGTTATCAGCATCTGGAGATTGTTCGCATGCGAGCGGCCGAGAACCGGCGCTGGATTCTGCGCGCCACCAACGACGGAATTTCGGCGGCAATCGACGATGCGGGACGAATCCGGGAACAGTTGCCTTTGTATCGGGAAGCGTCAAAGGCCGTGGGATTCGAGTATGAAAAACGCTTGACACTTTACACCCGTTGGGGCGATTGGTTCGTGGTCGTTTGCGCTCTGATCCTGGCGCTTAGCCGTGTCGAATCACTAATACATCGCCATCCTTGACGATGTATTCCTTGCCTTCGAGGCGCAGC
>PLFE01000204.1 GCA_003136675.1 Bryobacterales bacterium | reverse complement strand
TAGCTATTGGTTGGAAATAATTTTTTCCGCGGGAATCGCGACGCTCGGATTAATCGAGAACAGCCCGGCAGTGATCATCGGAGCCATGCTCATTTCTCCTTTAATGGGTCCGATCATGGCAACGGGGTTGGCGCTCGCCGCCGGGGACTTGTACCTCGGGATCAGAGCGCTGACCAACCTGCTCGCAAGCGTCGCGTTATCCATCGCATTCTCCGGCCTCGTGGTTTGGCTGGTGCCGTTCCACTCGGCAACTTCCGAGATCATTTCTCGTACAACGCCCAACTTGCTCGACCTAGCAATCGCGCTCTTCTCCGGTTTGGCTGGGTCGGTGGTTGTATGCCGTGGGCGCGAGGACGGCGTCACGGCGATCCCTGGAGTGGCCATCGCGGTAGCCCTGATGCCGCCGCTTGGTGTGATGGGTTTTGGCCTTGGCAGCGGCGTGAACCTGGAGATCATCGGCGGGGCCGGCCTTCTCTTCCTGACGAATCTGGTCGCCATCGTGGCATCGGCGTTCCTCGTCTTCCTCCTTGTCGGCATGAGCGCCCCGGAGGTGCAGAGCTCGCGTGGAGGTGCGCATCCGTCGGGCAAGCCATCGAGTGGAGTCTTCGCGCGGATTCTTGCTGCCGGGGCGAAATTGCATTGGCGCGCTGCGATGATCCTGATTCTACTCGCTTCCATAGCGATTCCATTGCAGAGGGCGCTGCTGCAGGTCGCGAGTGAAACGTCCGCCCGGGAAATCGTTGAGGGCGATCTCAGGCGCCTCGTGCCCCCCGGCGCCGTCGTCTCCCAGCAGGTCACCGTAGGCAAAGACGAAATCGTCATTCGCCTGATCTCGACCAGGCGCGTTCCAGGTTCGAAAATGGCCCAGGTCCGCGAGGACCTCAAGCTTCGAACCGGCCGGGATATCGATCTGTCCGTCGATGCGATCGCGACCGGGAGCGCGCTCGCCGCGCTGGTTGCCCATCTCACGCGGTCGTCTTCTCCGGCTGCGGAGGACCATAAGGCAAACCAGCCGCGACAGGAACTCCTGGATGAAGTCCGTGAAGCGATCCAGCAGATTTGGCCCCTGTCCGATGCACCCATCCAGGGTTTTGACGTGGTCACCGGCACCACCGGCACCACGATCGACGTGCGCTACCAGGCCAGGAACGCTCTGGACGACGTGTCGATCCACCTCCTTCTGCAGAGCTTGCGATCGAAGCTGGGTATGCCGGATCTGATTTTGAATGCGGAACGAGTGCAGCCCTCCCCGGCCGGAAATCGTTCTAGCGTCCTTTCTGGAAAGCCCTAAGTCCGCGCCGGACAACGGCTACGGCAATACAACATGGACAGACGGCTCGCCAAGCGGGATAGGCGTCAGGTTGCTCGGCTCACCATCGATTCATGGCGATGGGCCGGGGTCCCCAGGTACCTGGGCTCCGGACAGTACCTGGCTGAGATCGAGATCGTGGTCGAACTGAAGCCGCCCCCACAGGGGCTTTTTGCCGACTCACAATTGGCTGCCGGGCGCGGCGACTACTTCCGCTTCCGGCTCTCCCCCAACGCGGCCATCGCACTCGCCGCTCGCGTCAAGGCCCCAAGGAGATGAGTTCGTCGGGGAACAACGAGAGCCCTACCTGTTGGAAGAGCGTCCGGAAGACGAACCGCCCTACGAGCGGCTTTTGCGCGACGCTATGGCCGGCGACGGAGCGCTTTTGACGCGTGAGGATGCCGTAGAAGCTTCCTGGGCGGTCGTCGATCCGGTCCTGAAACACCCCCCCAAGGTTCGCCCATACAAGCGCGGCAGCTGGGGTCCAAAAGAGGCTGAAACGATCGTCGCTCCAGATGGCCGCTGGCGCAAACCCACACTTTGAAGGCATCGCTGTAACGCCGTTGCGACGGCGCTGTAAGCGATTGCACGATTGTGGGGAACCGGCTTAGGACATGCCAGCCAAAATGCCTACTAACAAATGACTTAGGTTTTCTGCAAGAACCTGGCGTCACGCTAGAATATTTCCGATGAGCCTCGAAGAGGTTGCGAAACGTTCCGGCGTCTCTACCGCCACGGTTTCGCGGGTGCTGAATGGCGTCGCCGTGGTCAAGAGCTCGACCAGAGCGCGCGTCATGAAAGCGGCTGCCGAACTGAAATACCACCCGAACCTGCATGCCAGGAATCTCGCGGGAGGCCGCAGCCGCACCATCGGGGTGATCGTTTCCAATCTCGACAATCCATTCTTCCTCGATGTGTACCGGGCCCTCGAAGAGGACTGCCACTCGCATGACTATGAGGTTTTGGTTGCCAATACCGCATATAGCTCGAAACAACTCATCGCCGCCATCCGTTTGATGATTGGCCGCCGCGTGACCGGTCTCGCCGTGATTGTTTCCGAGATGGAAGACGCTATCGTGCGGGAACTGACGGAGAGCCAGCTTCCGACTGTTCTATATGACGTTGGAGCCGCTGGGGGGAACATCACCAAAATTCGCGTCAACTACCGGCAAGGGGTGGAGCGGATCGTCGAATATCTGGCGGCGCTGGGACATCAAAAGATGTCTTTTATCGGACATCACACCGTGCTTGGTCCGCTCGACGAGCGGCGGCGCGCCCTGTTTGACACCGTCCGGGTGGTTTGCCCTAACGCCACTGTTCGAGTCGCGGTGGATGGCGACAGCCTGGATGGAGGACGTCAGGCCGTCCGCGAGATTTTGTCGAGCGGTCCTGCGCCTACCGTCATCATCTGCGTGAACGATCTGATGGCTGTCGGGGCTCTCAAAGAATTGCGCGATCGTGGAATTCGAGTCCCGCAGGATGTTTCCGTCACGGGCTTCGACAATATCAAACTGTCGGAGTTTTGTTGTCCCGCTCTGACCACGGTTCACATCCCGCGTGATCGCATCGGCCACTCGCTCTTCACGAGTCTCGCGCCTGGCTCGAACGGCGCCACCAGCGTCGGTAAGGAACTGGTCATCGACCCCGAGTTCGTTGTGCGGGATTCAACTGGCCCGGCCCGCAAGTGAGGGTGGTCCTCACTTCCCCGCTGCCGGGGTGATTCTGTAAAAGCCCGAGCCATGCGGTTTCACTTGGAAAGTACGGCCGCCCTGCGCAGTCTCCAAATTCTTGTGCTCCCATAGGTCTCGGACCGCGCATTTCGCGGGCAGCCCCAGATCAGCCCAGTTCACGCGTACCTGCTCATCTTCGGCATCGCCGGTGTTGAAAACCGCGACAACCTTGGCGTTCGTTCCCGGCATTTCCGCAACCCACGCCACCTGGTTCCCGCTCGCAAACAACTGCCTGCCCGCGGTAGCCTTCTGATTCACGGCCAGCACTTCATCGTTGGTGACGAGAGACAGCGTGAAGTCGTCGTTATCCGGCATATTCCCGCCAAACATGAGCGGCGAGCGCGCAATCGACCACAAGGTAATCAGCGTGATCTGCTCCTCGTGCGTCAGCAATGACATGCGCGGATCGCCTCGCTCCGCCCTGATCCCGATGTGCCCCAGCGGCAACATGTCGCCGTCCGGCCAGTGCCCCGGCGCGGCCCACTGACTCCACGTGTTGAAGCGCGCGAACTGATTCTTCAGATCCACCCAGCGATCCCAGAAATCGTTTGAAATGCGCCACATTTGCGCATGCGTTTCGAGGAAGTCACCCTTACGGTCATCGCGTATTCCGGGCGAAAGGCTGAGTACGATTGGCCGCCCGTACTTCTTAATCGATTTCCCCAAAGCCTCGATTTCGCTGCTGTGGTCGCCGCCTTCTCCAAATCCGAACATATCGTCCGCCTTGATGAAATCGACTCCCCACGAAGCATAGAGGTGAACGATCGAATCGTAATAAGCCTGGCCACCCTTCGTGACGTCCACGCCATACATGTCGGAGTTCCAAGGGCAAGTCGACGTCTTGTTGGCAATGTCCGCCGCCTTTAAATTGCTCCCTTCGATTGGCAGATCGGCCTCCACTGCCTTGCGCGGAATGCCGCGCATGATATGGATCCCAAACTTGAGTCCCTTGCCGTGGACGTAGTCCGCCAGAGGCTTAAACCCCTGGCCGTTGGCGGAGGAAGGAAAGCGGTTTGGCGCGGGGATCAGCCGCCCGAACGGGTCCATTGCAAGGTCCGCGTTGGGACGGTAACCGTGCGTTTTTGGATTTTGTTCGGACCACTGAATGTCCACCACGATGTACTGCCACCCGTGGTTCTTGAGATGCGCGGCCATGTAGTCGGCGTTAGCTTTGACTTCGCCCTCGGTAATTGTCGTGCCGAAAGAATCCCAACTGTTCCAGCCCATGGGAGGCGTGGGAGCGAGTACTGTTTGGGACATCGCAATGCCCGGGAATCTGGCGAGCATTATGGCTGCAAGCGCAAACGTTTGCAGAAAAGAGCGGTAAACTCGTCTCATATCGGCGGCAAAGCGATTATATTTGCCCGGATTCCTCGTGTCAAATCTCACGCAACAACCTCACGCAAACGCTTTCATTAGGACGCCTGGCTTCGTTCTTGCATTGGGTCCCCGGCCCGCATCCAAACTTGCAGCGCCAGCATCAGGACGCCGCACGCGGTCAGAATCCACATGGCGGTCTGCAAGTCGAGCAGCCAGCTTGAGACTCTGCCAATCAGCCATGGGATGGCTGCACCGCCCAGCGACGCGCATGCAAATACCAATCCGGCGCTGCGCTGGGCATCCACTCCGCCTCGTCCCATGAAAACCGAGATCGTGGTCGGAAAGATAACCGACATTCCGAGACCGGCCAGAAAGATGCCGGCGAAGTAGAAAATGCCGGTTGAGGAGACTACAAACATCACGGTTCCGGCCAAGGCCGCCAAGATCCCTCCGACGATGAGACGAGCGTCACTGAGGGCCGCGGGCCAGAACGCCGCGAGTAACCGTCCGGCCAGGATCGCGCCCCAGAACATTGCATGAGAGTAGGCTACAGTCGTCACCTGCATGCCCTTGGCGCGCAACCCAAACGAGACCAGCCAGCCGTTCACCCCGTTCTCCATGCCGACGTAGAGAAACAAGAAGCAGCAGGTGAGAACGACGATTCGCTGCAAGTGGAAACCTCCTCCAACCTTCGCTGCGGGCGCCGCACCCGCAACGGCCGGCGGGAACACGAAGTAGGCTGCGAGAAGAGCCAGCGCCAGCGTAAATCCCTCAAGAACTTGAATTAACGGATGCGTTGCCAGCAACCGCAGTATCAACGGTGGTCCCGCTACCGCACCCGCGCACCACGATGCATTCAAGGCATTCAGATTTGCGGTACGGCGCCCGCCCGACTCGTCGGCCGCAAGCAAGTTAATGGCGGGCGTCACGAGGCCGATGCCAACGCCGTAAAGACAAACGCCCGCGAATGACAGTGCAAGCGAGTCGCGCCCCGCCACCGCCACGCCGCAGGCGATGGCCGCAAAACCGGCAAACAGCGTGCGACCGCCGCCCCATGTGGTGTACGACCTCCCCGAGGCGAGTGAGCCGGCGATGGCCCCCGCAAACTGCGCCATGAAAAAGCGCCCGGCCTGCTCGTCATTCAACGAGAAGTGGGAGGTGAGACTGGGCAAGATCGGTCCGAGCAACGTGGTGGCGACGCCGTCCAGCGCGAATCCCAGATGCACCGGCAGAATCCGAAGCGAGGCTCGCGTCACTTTTTCAAAGCCCGTATCAACAGAGAGTGACCCTTGGGTCCGCTGGCTGGCGGCGCAGGGCCGGTGGATTCCCGCGCGATCAAGGCGGGGAGAACCTGCAACGTCTCCGAACGCTCCATCGGTTTGTCGCTGTTGATGCGTTCAATCAACGTCTTCGCCGCAAGCGCGCCCATCTCCGCCAAGGGCTGCCGGATGGTGGTTAGGGCGGGAATGTGATACGCCGCCTGAGAAACGTCATCGAATCCTACTACCGAGATATCTTCCGGCACTCCGAATCCCGCCTCTCGAAATGCGCGAATCGCTCCGAAAGCGGCGATATCGTTGAACGCGAAGTAGGCCGTAAAGAACTTGCCCGAAGCCAGTATCTTGCGGGCGGCGATATAGCCAACTTCGGGCGAAGGTGTTTGCCCCTCCAGTTGCGTCACCAGTTCCTTCGCGATGCGCAGGCGGAGTCTGCGCGCCGTCTTGACGATCGCCTTCCACCGGACATCGGTGTCTGAACTAAACGCCTGGCCTTTGCAGAAAGCGATATGGCGGTGCCCGAGGGCCATCAGATGCTCCAAAGCAAGTTCCGCCGCGCGGTCATGATCCAGAACAATATTCGTTATCCCCGGCACATGTCCGTGCCCGGAAACCGATACGACCGGCATGGGCAACGGCTTCTGGATGGGCGTATCGACCCCGATCAGACCTTCCACGGACCGGTCGTGCAGGAGTTGCGGGTGTTTCTCGATCAGCTTCGGGTCATGCCGGTGGCTCGCCACCAGGAAGATGTACCCCACGCTAAGCAGATAGTCTTCAATGCCGCTCAGCACCAACGCCGAGTAGCCATCGCTTAGTTCCGGGATCATGACTCCGACAGAAAAGGAACGGCGCGCCCGCAGCGATCGCGCGAGAAAATTCGGCCGGTAGTTCAGCCTCCGCGCTTCCGCGAAGATGCGGTCCTGAGTCTCCTGCGGAATCGCGTCGGAGCCCGGTGAACCGTTCAGAACAATCGAGAGCGTCGCCGGCGAGAGAGCCAATTGCTCGGCCATGTCTTTCAGGCTGGCCGGGCGTGGGCCGGCCGGGGCATCGCCTTTCGATTTTGTCTTGTCGCTTGAGCGCATCACAACTCCATTCCGCGGATCTCGCGTTCGGGACATCTCAAATCTACTAAATCGATTTTTGTATGGCAAAAAAACTTTGAGCCGGAGCAAAACGCTTGACATCAAACGGAAAAAGAAATAACGTCAATTTCTAGTAAAACGTTTCAGTAGATTACCTTCCGCTGGACGTTTGTGAGGGCCGAAATCCATGTCGATATCCACCAAAAGCTTCTTCTTACGAAACAAGTTGTTCTCCGCCGGATTGCTAGCCGTACTGCTGGCAGCATCCGTCTCCGCCCAATTCCGCGCCGGGCTCCAGGGTACCGTGGTCGATCCCAACGGGGCCCTGGTACCGGACGCTACCGTCACCTTGACCAGCCAGGAAACGTCCGCGGTTCATACCAGCCAGACAAGCGGGGAAGGGGTTTTCACCATCTCCAGCCTCGCTCCCGGTAAGTACGCGCTCACCATTGAGAAGCCGGGGTTTGCGAAAAAAAACCTGACCGACTTGGATATTGCCGCCGAACAGGTGCAGTCACTCCGCATCCAACTCGAAATTGGTCAAACCTCTTCGTCGGTCACGGTGGCATCGGAGGCGGCCGATGTGATCAACACGGAGTCGGCTACCATCGGAGGCACCATTACCACCAAAGAGGTGGAGTCGCTTCCCTCGTTCACCCGTGACCCCTATCAGTTGCTGCAACTTGCTCCGGGCGTTTTCGGCGACGGCTCTCTCGGCGCGGGCGGCGGCGGCACGTCCTTACCTGGAACGAACAAGCCTGGCCCTGGATCGACGGACAGCATCTTCATGGTCGAGAACGGCCCCGGCATCATCGCCAACGGCACTCGCCAGAACTCGAACAACTTTCAGATCGATGGGCTGTCCGTGAACAGCACCGTTTGGGGCGGCTCGGCCGTGATCACCCCCAACGAAGAGTCGGTCAAAGAGGTCGTTGTGGTCGCCAACAACTACAGCGCGGAGAATGGCCGCACCAGCGGAGCGCAGGTCGAGGTGGTTTCCCA
The DNA here is from genome assembly GCA_003136675.1 of Bryobacterales bacterium. Classification (GTDB taxonomy): domain Bacteria; phylum Acidobacteriota; class Terriglobia; order Bryobacterales; family Bryobacteraceae; genus Bog-113. The sequence continues at coordinate 2,592 of PLFE01000204.1, read as the reverse complement.
GAACGGCACGAACGATCTGCATGGCAGCGCCTTCTTCAAGTGGCACAGGCCGGGGCTGAATGCCTTTCAAGCCTACAATGGCCCCGGAAGCCCCAGCCCGGTTGAAAAAGACGAGAGCCGTTTCAACCAATTCGGCGGCAGCGTTGGCGGACCCATCAAGAAAAACAAGCTGTTCTTCTCCTATACGTTTGAAGATATTCGCCAGGTTATTCCCGATCCCTTCACCACTTCCGTTCCGAATGCGTTGCAAAAGTCGGGTAATTTTTCACAGACGTATTACACAACCAATTCCGCCGGCACGCCCCTTCTTCAAACGATCTATGATCCATATTCAACTGTCGGATCCACTCGTACGCCCTTCGCCGGCAACGTGATCCCTGGCTCGCGCATTGATCCGGTGGCCGCAAAGGTGTTCACTTATGTACCCGCTGGAAATGTCGCCGGCAATTCGATCACCGGCTTGAACAATCTCACCAACAACGGCAACACCCGCAAATTCACAGACTTCTTTCCCGAAAACACCGTGCGCGGCGATTACGATATCAACGAATCCACCCGCTTCTTCATTCGCTATTCCCGCAATGCACTTTCGGAAGAGCGCAGCTTCCATTACTCAACCAATTCCACTCTGAATCCAGCCGACACCGGCAATAACGACCCGTTCACCCGTGAGAATCACAACGCCACCATCCAGTTCACCAAAATTTTCAATCCCACAACCGTGCTGAATATCCGCACCGGGCTGGAAAGGTTCAAGTCGGAGAGCGGTTCACAGCAAGGCGCGGGCGTTGGCCCGTCCGAGCTTGGTTTCTCGCCCCTCTTTGTCTCGCAAGCCGCTAACTGGTTTCCTAAGTTCAATTGGGCAAGCTACGAAGGCGCTGGCGCGCAACCGAGCTATATTGGCGGCCTGGCTCAAACTAATTCACTGCAAGGCTCTGTCGCAAAAATTTGGCGACAGCATAATTTCACTTTCGGCACAGATCTCCGCCTCTTGCGCGGTTACTCGCCTAACCCCGGATACGACGCTGGCAACTTCACCTTCGATCAAACATTCACAGGCGCCAACCCTATACTCATCCAACCTTCATCGGGCAACGGGCTGGCCTCGTTCTTGTTGGGAACGCCGCAAAGCGGTTATATCCAAGTCAACAGCGAGCCCGCGCGTCAAGAGAAAATGGGTTCTCTCTACGTACAAGACGACATTAAAGTTACCTCCAAGCTGAAAGTGAATCTCGGCTTGCGTTGGGATTATATGGGTGCGCTCACCGACCGCTTCAACGAGCTCGCGCGAGGCTTTTCAACCACGGCGGCCAGTCCGCTTCAAGCGCCCGGTCTAAACTTGATCGGCGGAATTCTCTTCAGCGGCGTCAATGGCAATCCGCGCGGCATCTTTAACCCCGATTGGCATAACTTTGGGCCGCGCGCCGGCGCCGCTTATCAACTCGACCGTCACACCGTTTTACGCGGCGGCTACGCGCTCGTCTACGGCCAAACCTGGAACGATCCAGGCAACGCTCCCGGCTTCAGTCAGACCACTAACATGGTCACGTCCATTCAAACCGGCATCCCGTATAACACTCTCGATAATCCATTCCCGGGCGGCGTCCTGACCCCTACCGGCTCTAAGCTTGGTCTGGCGACCGCCTTGGGCCAGAGCTTTTCATTTGCCGATCCCGCTGGTGGTGCGCCTCCGTACGTAAATCAATTCTCCTTCGAAGTGCAACGCGAACTGCCGGGCGACTTCTTAGTGTCAGGAGCATACGTTGGCAGCCAATCGCGCCGGATCCAAGTGTCGCAGCAACTGAATGCACTTCCTCTGAGCGCGCTGTCGCTTGGCGCAACCGCTCTAACCACGAACGTTGCCAATCCCCTCGCTGGACTCATTCCGGGAACAGCTCTGAACGGCGCCACAGTAGCGAGACAGCAGTTGCTCGTACCGTATCCGCAATTCCTCATTGGCACGTCTCCTGCATCTATTGGCGCGGCTCCTGGATCGGGCGGCATCATTGAAATGTATGAACCGATTGGGAAATCAGCCTACAATGCCCTGCAACTGTTGGTCTCCAAGCGCCTTTCTTACGGCTTGAATTTCAGCTTCGCCTACACTTATTCGAAACAACTGGACCAAGTGAGTTACCCCAACCCGCAGTTCACTACCCTCGAAAAAGTAGTCGCCGCTTGGGACGTTCCGCAGAATGCGCAAATCAATTTTGTCTACGACCTTCCGTTTGGAAAGGGCAAACGCTTTGGCGCCAACATGGCGAAACCACTGCGCTACGCCGCTAGCGGCTGGACCATCAGCTCCCTCACGCGCCTGCAACAGGGAATGCCGATGAATTTCCCCACCAACGCTGCGCCAACGGGTCTAGACCCAGCTATATCGAACCAATCGCTCACCCAGTGGTTCAACACCTGTACCCTTCTCGCAAACGGCACCACTCGCGGCTGCACCGGCAACGAACAACCCGCTTGGACGATCCGTCAGCCGGACACTCTACAGACGTGGTCGTCGCGTCTGTCCAGCGTCCGTCTTCCCGGCATACACAACTCCGATATCTCGGTGATGAAACATAACCACCTCACCGAGCGCCT
>PLFE01000156.1 GCA_003136675.1 Bryobacterales bacterium | reverse complement strand
TTGTTTCTTTCCCGCGTGAATCGGCGGCTAAATACTTCTCTTGAGAAGCATGCGCCGAGTCAAACACTCACTTAGCGATGGACCTTGCAGCTTTCGACTCGCTAACGGAGCGCGTGCTGGGCGCTGTATTTGAAGTCTCCAACACGCTCGGCGCCGGCTTTCTTGAGAAAGTCTACGAACGAGCCTTGCTGAGGGAGCTTGGTCTCCTCGGCATTCGAGCTTCATCGCAGGCTTCCGTAGCCGTGACCTACAAAGGTCTCAGCGTCGGAGAATATTTCGCCGATCTCCTCGTCGAAGACGTCCTTCTGGTCGAGTTGAAATGCGCGGAACGGCTCTCCAATGAAAACACCGCGCAATGCCTGAACTACCTCAAGGCCTCCGGCCTCACCGTCTGCCTTCTAGTCAATTTCCAAAGGTCAAAAGTCGAGTGGAAGCGAATCGTTCACGGCTTCCAGAGTCGAGATGCCATCCCTATCCTGGCTATCCCGGATGTGGACAACGCGGATTTTGTGACAGGATAGCCGGAGCCCAACAAGGCCGCCGAACAGACCCAGGCTCGCTAGTGGCCCCCATCCGGCTGAACGCCCCGGGAAAATGCTATTCTCAATCAGCATTGTTTTTCAGGCCGGACGATCCGGCGGGCCAGCCAGAGTGATATCTACCGCTTCCCCGCAGAATGCCTCATTACGGCCGAGCGCGGCAGGACCGCAGAGTCCTCTCGTCGCAGCGCCCTCCTCCGAGAACGCTTTCCGTAATGTTGGCTTCTTCATTCTGCAGATCTATCTCTTCTTCCTCATGAGCCGGGTGGTGGAGTTCATCGACCCTCAACAGAGGTTTCACTTAGCCTTCATCGCGGCCGCATTGGCCGCCGTCGCTGCCGTGCTGGGCATGACCTTCCCCTACGCGTTCGACACCAGGATCGGCATCGCTCTGGCGGCATTCAGCGCCTGGGCTGTCTTCGAGCTGCCGTTCAGTTCCTGGCGCGGAGGCAGTTTCCACAATCTGATGGATACGTGGCTGAAGTCGTATCTCACCTACATCATCGTGGTCTCGCTGATCGTCTCTTTTGGACAGCTCCGCAAAGCTTTCACTTGCGTCGCGCTGGCCACCGCCGTCATCGTTTTCCTCTCGTTCAAGATGGGAATCGCCGCGGAAGCGGACGACCGGCTCTCCTTCGATACCGGCATGCTCGCGAATTCAAACGACCTCGCCATGCAGCTCATCCTGGGGCTTCCCTTCATCCTCTACCTGGCCCTCGATAAGCACCGCGCCATGGTCATCCGTCTGCTCGCCGGCGGCGTGGTTCCCGTGCTGCTTTACGTCGTGCTGCGTACCGGTTCCCGAGCTGGCTTGATCGCGCTCGTGGGCATGGGGATCATGTTGTTCTTCCGCTCCTCCGGACAGAGGCGGATGGGGATGATTGTGCTTGGCGCCATCCTGCTGGCCGCCACTCCGTTGCTGCTCAACCAGGATCTTCGCGACCGCTATGGGACCATTCTCACCGGAACCAGCGGAAAGAACATGTCGGACGTCTCATTGAGTGCCGCCGAATCGCAGGAAACCCGCATGGAGTTGATCGTCCACGCCCTTGTTCTATCGGCTCAGAATCCCATATTCGGTGTCGGCATGGGCCAGTTCGAGCCCGCCTCCGCCACTCTTTCCAGTACTCACGGACAAGCTGCGATGTGGCATCCCGTGCATAGTTTCCTCTTCCTGGTCTTAGCTGAAACCGGCATTCCAGGAGCCATTTTTTATACCGCCGCCGTGGTCTTCTGCATGCGTGCGGTATTCAAAATATCCAAATTCACGCGCAGCCGCAAAGACCTCGCCATCGCCAGCGAAGTCTCCGAAGCCCTGCTCTACTCCTATGTCGGCTTCGTCATTTGCATGCTCTTCAGCCCAGGGGCGTACCTCTATCAGTTCCCCATGCTGGCCGCTCTTGTTACGGCCCTCTACCGATTTACCCGCAGCCAGATGCGGTCTGAGGTGGGGCAGGCATTCAGCCTGCCGGCAACTGCTCGAGGCTTCCGCTAGATGTGCGGCATCGCCGGCATCTTCTCGCGCCGCGCACCACAGCCGCCGGCGCTGATCCGTCAGATGACCGGCGCCATCCGGCATCGCGGTCCCGACGATGATGGTTTTTTTGAAGACACCTTCTGCTCGCTCGGCCATCGCCGCCTCAGCATCATCGATGTCGCCGGCGGCCGCCAACCCATGTTCAATGAGGACGATCGCCTGGCCATCGTCTACAACGGCGAGATCTACAACCACCGGAGCCTGGACGTTGCGCTCCTCAGCGAAGGCCACGTCTACAGGTCGCACTGCGATACCGAAACCATTGTTCACGCCTACGAGCAATACGGCCCGGACGCGCTAAACCAACTTCGCGGGATGTTCGCCTTCGCCATCTGGGACCGTGGTCGCAAGGAACTCTTCTGCGCCCGCGACCGCCTGGGCATTAAGCCCTTCTACTACTACAGCGATTCCAACATCTTTCTGTTCGCCTCGGAAATCAAAGCGATTCTGGAACACCCCGCGGTCTCAAGCCGCATCGAGACGGAGGTGCTTCCGGAGTATCTCGCATTCGGCTATGGCAGCGGAGAACAGACGCTGTTCCGCGGCATTCGCAAGCTGATGCCGGGGCACTTTCTGCGCATCTCGGCCGAGCGCTTTGAGCCCGAAATCCGCCAGTATTGGAACCTTCCCGTCACTCCTTCGGCGCGTAAACAAAGCGACATGGACTGGATCCGCGAGACCCGCGCGCGCCTGGATGAAGTGGTGGAGTCGCACCTGATGAGCGACGTGCCCCTTGGCATGTTCCTCTCCGGCGGGCTCGATTCGTCGGCCATCGCCGCCATCATGCAGCGCAAGATCGACCGTCCCGCCAGGACCTTTTCGGTAGGCTACGCGGAGGAGCGCTATTCGGAATTAGGATGGGCCCGCACGGTTGCGAATCAGCTGGGCACCGACCATCACGAAGTTCGCGTAGGCCGCGCCGAATTCTTTTCGGCTCTGCCCAATCTCATCTGGCACGAAGACGAGCCCATCGCCTGGCCTTCCAGCGTTTCACTTTACTTCGTATCGCGCCTTGCCGCTGAGCACGTCAAGGTGGTCCTCACCGGCGAGGGCAGCGACGAGTGCTTTGCGGGCTATGGCCGCTATCGTTACCAACTGCTCAACCTGCGGGCGCAGGCCTTCTACGGCCGGTTCCCCGATGCTTTGCGGCGCGCCATCCGGCACCGGATCGCCACATCGAGCTTCCTCTCGGCGGATCTGCGACGCAAGCTGAATCACACCGTGCTGGGACGCTTGCCGGATCTGGAATCGCTATACCTCGCCAATTTCTACGGAGCTTTTTCACGCGAGGAGCAAGCCTCTCTGTTGCCTGGGGTTTCCTCAAATCCCTATGCGAATTACCGCCGCTACTTCGACGAAGCGGACGCGCTCGGTCCGCTCGAGCAGATGCTTTACGCCGATAAGAAGACCTATCTGATTGAGCTGCTGATGAAACAGGACCAGATGAGTATGGCCGCCTCCATCGAGAGCCGCGTCCCGTTCCTCGATCATGAGTTTGTCGAGTTCGCGGGCACCATACCGGCCTCTCTGAAACTCCAGGGTTCATCCGCCAAGCACGTGTTGAAGGAGGCCGTGGCGGATCTGCTTCCAGACGATATCATTCACCGGAAGAAGATGGGGTTCCCGACGCCTCTGAAAGCGTGGCTGCGGGAGCCCGAGTCAGCGCCGCTCTATGATTTCCTTCTGGAACCGGATGGGTTGATCGCGCAGGAGCTCAGTCTCGAATTCACGCGCGATCTGCTCACGCGGCATCGCAGCGGCGTCGAGGACGCTACCGATCGCATCTGGAACCTGCTCAATCTCCAGTGGTGGGGCGATATTTTCCTTTACGGCAAGCGCCAGAAGTGGATGCCGGAACAGGGAGAAAGCGCTCCGGTTCCGCTTCCCACCGCATGAAGATCCTGTGGGCCAAGACCGACTTCCTGCATCCCACCAATCGTGGCGGCCAGATCCGCACCCTGGAGATGTTGAAGCGCCTCAGCCGGCGGCACGAATTGCACTACGTCGCCTATGACGATCCGGCCACCCCGGAAGGGCGCGAACGCGCCTCGGAATACAGCGCGCGAAGTTTCCCGGTGAACCGGCCCATCGCGCCGCGCAGCTCGCCCCGGTTCTTCGCGCAACTGGCCGCCAACCTGGTCTCGCCACTGCCGCTCGCCGTTGCCCGATACCGTTCCACCGCCATGCGCCGCCAGATCGCCGTGCTGATCGCGGGGGAACACTACGACGCGGTGGTCGCCGATTTTCTATCAATCACGCCCAACTTCGACGACCTTTCCACATGCGTGCTCTTTCAGCACAATGTGGAATCGATGATCTGGAAGCGCCATGCGGAACACGCGGCGTCATTCCCTCGGCGGGTCTACTTCGGGGCGCAGGCGCGCCGCATGGAGCGGTATGAGCGTTCTGTCTGCCAGGTGGTCCGCCGCGTAGTCTCCGTATCTCCGGCCGATACCGAAACGATGGTGCGGGAACTGGGCGCGAGGCGCATTGACGATGTTCCGACCGGCGTGGACATCGACTACTTCGAGCGGCCGTCAAATCCGCTTCCCGCGTCGGATCTGGTCTTCGTCGGCGCGATGGACTGGCTTCCCAATATCGACGGTGCGATATGGTTCATGCAGGAAGTGTTTCCTCTGATCCGCTCGGCACGCCCCACAACCACGATCACCTTCGCCGGCCGCAACCCCTCTCCCGAGATCCGCGGCCTGTCCGAAGTCCATGTCACCGGTACTGTTCCGGATGTACGCCCGTATCTTTGGGGCGCTTCGGTATCGATCGTCCCGCTGCGAATCGGGGGTGGTACGCGGCTCAAGATTTACGAGGCGATGGCGGCCGGGGTTCCGGTGGTCTCGACGCGCGTGGGCGCCGAAGGCCTGGCGGTCACGGATGGACGCGATATCCGGCTCGCGGACGATGCCCAGGGTTTCGCGCGCAACGTTCTACAGCTGCTCGGCGACGCCGCCGATAGGAGCGCTATGGCGGATGCCGCGCGGGAACTTGTCGCGTCGCGGTTCTCGTGGGAATCGGTGACGGAGCGTTTTGAACAGATTCTCGAGGCATCCCGCGCAGGATGACGATTCTCTCGACAGCCGTTTTCCTGATGAGCGCGGTGCTGCTGGTCTACGTCGTCGTGGGCTACCCGCTGGTGCTCGCGATCCTCACCCGAAAGTTCGGACGGCCCTTCACCCGCGATGAAGAGCTACGCACCGTGTCCATCGTGATCGCCGTTCGAAATGGCGAGAAGTTCATCGCCGACAAGCTGAACTCGATTCTGGCTCTCGACTATCCCAAGGAGCTGATCGAGATTCTCGTGGTGAGCGATGGATCGGACGACGCCACGGATTCGATTGCCGCCGGGTTCGCCGATCGCGGTGTCGAACTTTGGCCGGTGCTGCGAGGCGGCAAAGCAGCGGCCTTGAATCTGGGTATCTCCAAAGCGACGAACGAAATTCTGATTTTGACGGATGTGCGGCAGCGGCTTGCCGTGGAGAGCGTCCGCAGGTTGGTGGGGTGCTTTGGCGACCCCGAGGTGGGCGTCGCGAGTGGCGAACTTTCGATCCTTCAGGGCCAGACCGATGAAGAAACGGATACGCGGCTCTACTGGAATTACGAAGTGTGGATACGCAAGCATATGAGCACGCTGGACTCCACTTTCGGCGCCAACGGCCCGTTCTATGCGATGCGCCGCGCTCTGGCGGTTGCGATTCCGGAAGACACCCTGCTGGATGACGTGTATCTGCCGCTGGCGGCTTTTTTCAAGGGGTACCGGCTGGTGCTGGAAGATTCCGCAAAAGCTTTTGATTACCCCACGAGTCTCGATTCCGAGTTCCAGCGCAAGGTGCGCACCCAGGCCGGCCTGTTTCAAATTCTGAAGGCTTATCCGCAGATGCTGACTTCAAAAAACCGCATGCGGTTCCATTTCCTCTCCGCGAAATATGGGCGGCCGGCCATGCCCTGGCTTCTCTTGTTGGTGGCGGTCTCCAGTTGCGGCCTGCCTGCGCCCTTCGCGCTTTGGGCGGTGATGTTGCAAGCCTTGTTCTACGGACTGTCCGCGGTGGACCGCTTCATCCCGGCGTCTTTCCCGTTGAAGCGGCTGACGAGCCCGATCCGCACCTTCGTCATGCTGGTGCTGTCTTCGGTAGTGGCGATGAAGATCTTCTTTGTACCGCCGCGCGAACTGTGGAAAGAAACGCAAGTCCGCAAGGTGAGCACGCTATGATGTCCAAAGGGCGTGCCGTTTGAGTTCTGCTTGCTCCTCATTTTTGATCCACAATTCAAAAATGCAGGGGGCTGGCTCAAGTAGCGCCGGTGTGCTAGTCCCAGCCGGGAAACCGGAGGGTGACTCCTGATGGCGTTCGGCTGGCTTCCGCCCTTATAAAGAGGGTCAAAACAGGGAGTTGGCATGGCCAGACGGCACGTTCCTACTTCTTCTATCTGCTGCGGGGAAACACGTAGGCGACGCTTTCGCCGGCAGCCAGAATCACGCTGTCGGTTGTTTGCGACGCCGGCAATACGGTGGTGCTCACGCCCAACGTATGCAGCCAATAGCGCGTCGCCCCGTAGCCGAGGCTGTACGGCGCAAACACCACGGGTATGGTCCGCGGCCAGTCATTCCCGTTGACGATCAGGAGCATTTGGCCGCTCGCCGCGTCGCGCGCGGCGGTCGTGATGTTACGTCCGTAAGCAGGCGAGTTCATCCGCGGACTCAGCAAATAAGGGCCGAGCGTGCCGTTCAGTAAGTTCGCGGCAGCAGCCATGGCTTGCCACTGAGCGGTTTGGAGATTCACCGGGTTGGCGCCGGTTTGTAGCTGCGATCCAACTGTCGCGGCCGCGCGGCCGGCCAGGTCAGCCGGAGATTCGAAGTAGTAGAGACGCAGCCCGGCGCCGCCGAGCGCCGCGGCTTGCATCATCATGGCGCTGACGTGGGCGGGGCTCACGCCCGGCTCGCTCAGTAGGTCGATTCCCGGCTGGTAAGTGGACGTGCCCGTGCCTTCCTTGGTATAAGACGCTCCCGCAAGGCTCACCAGCATCAGTTGGGGACGGTTCAGCATGTAGAGCGGCTGGCGGGCGAGAAACTCATTCTCCATGGACGAGCTCATCTCCTGAATGCCTTCCGTCCATGGATATGTAGTGCGGGTTTTCAAGGAAGTGAAGTAGTTCGACGCGTAGTCGCTGATGCCGTTCGGGCCCATCCAGTTGCCGTCTACCGAAGCCGGTTCGTCCGCCAGCGACGGGAACGAGAGAGGGACTGCTGGCGTTTGCGTACGTATCCAGTTACTCATGGTCAGCAGCGCGTTATTCGGCACCTCGGGGACGCAGGGTTGAGATTGCCCGCAGTAGTCTCCCGCAAACCAAAGGTATTCGAGCGACGGAGCGTTCGCCGCGGTGAAGGTTTGCGTGGCGTGCGTCGCTGCCTGAAAGGTAAAGCCGGTGGCCGTTGCATTGGCCGCCTGATAGAGCGAACCGACCGGCGTTTGAATCGCGGTGCCCGCGAAAGCGAAAGGCCAGCCGCCGGGCACAGGGTTCTGCGGCCAGTTCACGCTACACGCGCCCGCCTGGCAGGCGACTGTGTTGAAGAGATAAGAGGCCGCGCCGATGTGACCGTTGGGGACGGGCCGGTCGCCCCAAATCGCACTGGCTTCGTCGATGCCTTCGAGGCCAATCCCTACGCCTGTCGCGGCCAGTCGGTGGGTCGCATATTGAACGGCCGCCTCCCCCGAGGGCCAGTTCAGGGTGTACCAGGCATCGCCGCCGATGCGCCGGAAGATATCGTCCCCCGTGAGTAGCATGTGGTAGCCGTTGGTTGTGGCCCAGTCCATCTTCCGGCCAATGGCCTGTTCGAAGTTCGTCTGCCATGTTGAGAAGGATGTGGTTGTATTCCAGGGGTTCAGGTACATCCCGAAGCTCAGTGTGTTAATGCCGGCTTGCGGCACTTCGCTTTGCAGCACGCTGGATCCCGTCAGAGCGGTGGGGTCGAGGAAAAAGGGCGCGATGACAAACAGGCTCTTTCCCGCTTGATAAGTATTCAGAAGCGCGCCGTTGCCGCCAAAATGGGGCGAATCGGCATTCGCCGCGACCCAGACACGGGCCGTGCTTGTATAGGTTCCGGATGCCACGTTGACCAACGTGAACCCGGTCTTAAGAGCGGTAATGGTTCCAGACGCATCGGCCGTGACGACGGTCTCATCGGCTGGCGTAAATGTTGGAGCCAGGCAACTGCCGGATGTTCCATCCGTCATCAATTGCAGGCAGCCCACCGCCAGCTTATCGCCGGGTTTCATGAACAAACCCTGGTGCGCCGGAACAATGTCCATCTTGACCCTCCCGTTTGAGAACTGGACCACGCGATTCACCATTCCGCGCCAGTTGACCCATTGTGGATTCGTCGGCCCCGTTCGTGAGTTCATCGAGATATGGAGTTCATGGGGGCCATTCAGAAAGCGCGTGGTGTCGAGCATGAACGTGACCGTGTTGGGACTGATCCAGGAATTGTCGGTCCACACAATGGCCTGCTGTTCTCCGTCTATGTTCAATGTCCAGATGGCCGGGAAGGCGGCCGCATCCGAGCCCGTGACCGGCATCGTGACGACGCCCGAAAGGGGCTTTGTGAGATCCGGCGAATTGACATTCAGCGTCACCTGGCGGTTCAAGATCGTGACGAGACAATCGCCGGTAGCGACGATGCCTCCGCCGGAGTTGTACGCCGTCGCTTCAATTTCAGATTCGCCGTCCATGGCCCAGGCTGTGTTCCAGAGGAGCGGCGATAGAGACGACCCGATATCCAATGAGCCCATGGCGTAGTCGACCCGTACGGCGCCGGAGACGGGTCTTACGGACAGGGAAATGGTTCCTGTGGCCGCACCACCGCAAGTGGGCGACGTGAAGGTGAGCGTCTGCGGAAGAGCCATCCCGCCGAGTAAGACAACCAGGACTGCCGAGCGAAAGATCATCAAGTTGTTCCTTCGGCGGTCTGCTCGAAACCCTGTAGGCTACTGGCGGCGAATCCCCCAGAGATTGCTGAAGTCGTCGGTCCAGACGCGGAAGGCGGGATTGACGTCAACATTGGTTTCCTGGTCCTCGATCCAGGAGAAGCGCGCTTTCTCGTTGACGCCGACGAGCACCCAATCCGACGCAAAGGTCTGCGTGTCGTCATTCCTGGCGCTCTCGATCATATGGGCTTCGCGGCCGAGCTGCCGGGCGAGTGCGACGACGGGCGGGGACAGATCCAGATACTTATTCGAGACGTGCACAGCCAGAACACCATCGGGCTTCAGATGGCGCGCATAAAGCTGGAAGGCCTCGCGCGTGAGTAAGTGGACGGGGATGGAATCACCCGAGAAAGCATCCACCACGAGCACGTCGAAGTGCTGGTCAGGCTCACGCTCAAGAGTGAGCCGCGCATCACCCATGGCGATTTCGGGGCGGGCGGGGCAGTCGCGCAGATAAGTGAACTGGGTGCGCGCGATGTCGAGAACGCGCGCGTTGATCTCATAGAAGCGGACCGCATCGGCCGCGCGGATCCACGCCGCCATGCTGCCGGTCCCGAGCCCGATGACTCCGAGCCGAACGGGGCCGCGCTTTTCCAGATCCGTCATCACCATGCCGATTCCGGTATCGGCCGCGTAGTACGTGATCGGCTGGCGGCGGCGGACGGGGTCCAGGTATTGCTCGCCGTGATTGATGGTTCCGTGTGCCAGCGTGCGGACGCCGAGTTCATCGTCATCGGTGACGCGGAGTGCTCCGTAGAAGTTGCGCGTAAGCAGGCGGGCGTCGCCGAGGTAATCGTACTCCGCCTTGGCCAGATAGCCGGCCAGTCCGATGACGGCGAGTAAGGATAGGGTCCAGACCGGCCAGAACTGAGCGCGGTCGAATGCGGAGCCGACCGCCTGACGGTTGAGGAACAGTTTCCAGAGGACCACCGCGGGAGTCACTACTAACAGGATGGGGAACTCGAATAGGGCGGGAAAGACGACGGGCGCGAGGACGGCAACGAAGAGTCCTCCGAGGGCGCCGCCGGCAGCGACCATGAGATAGAAAGAAGTGAGCCAGCGACTGGCGGGCTTGCTTCCGGCTAACTCACCATGGCACACCATGCAGCAGAAGAATAAGCCGGCGATGAAGAGCGGGATGAGAACACGGATGTCGTTCACCATGGTTTGGCCGCCGGACGCGAAGGCCATGCTCGCGACGGAAACGGCGAATAATCCGAGGAAGATGCGACGTTGGTACCACGGGCCACCTTCAAACGTAAGAATAAAGCTGAGTAAGTAGACCGCGAGCGGAAGTACCCAAAGCAGCGGAATGGCGGCAATGTTCTGAGTGATGTGGTTGGTGATGGCGAGCAGAAGGCCTGAGGCACATGCGGCGAGCAGGAGCCAGACGATGCGATCGCGCACAGAGGGCGGCGCGGCCTCTTGCTCTTCGGTGTGAAACGCGGGATGGGCTTGGGATTGCCTGGCGAGCCGATAGTTCAACGCCGCGAAGAGGAGGAATCCGCCCGACCAGAGCCACGCCTGGGTGTGCAATCGCAAGCGCGGCTCAACGACCACCGGGTAGCTGAGCAGCGCCAGCATCGACGCGAAATTCGAGAGTGAAAACAAGCGGTATGGGAGGCCCGCGTGGTGCTCGCGCGCATGCCAGCTTTGTAAGAGCGGACTGGTAGATGCAAGCGTGAAGTACGGCAAGCCGACAGTGGCAACAAGCAAAGCGAGGATACGGACAATGGGAAAGCGGCCGTCGAGCGGCTTCCACCAATCGAAGGGAATGATGCGGCATGACAGAGCGGCGGCCACTAATACGGCGGTGTGTATCCGCTTGTCACGACCTTGGGACAACCAATGCGCGTAGGCATAACCCGCGAGAAGAACCAGTTGGAAGAACAGCATGCAGGTGGTCCAGACGCCGGCCGACCCGCCGAACCACGGCAGAATCTCCTTAGCGATAAGAGGCTGAACCTCAAAGAGCAGGAACGCGCTCAGGAAGATAGTCAGCGCGTAAAGAAGAAGGTTGTTGGCTTTACTTGTAGGCGGCGATCCCGGTAACTCGCTCGCCGATGACGAGAGCGTGGATGTGATCGGTTCCCTCATACGTCTTGACAGTTTCGAGGTTGCAAAGGTGCCGCATAACAGGATACTCCTCTGTGATGCCGTTTGCACCGAGCAAGTCGCGGGCGGCGCGGGCGCAATCGAGCGCGATAGAGACGTTGTTGCGCTTCAACATGGAGATGTGCGCGGGGTGAAGCTTGCCCTGGTCCTTTAAGCGGCCGCACTGGATGGCCAGCAGTTGGCCTTTGGCGATCTCGGTGATCATATCGGCCAGCTTCAGTTGCACGAGCTGGTGGGAGGCCAGAGGACGATCGTCGAATTGCTTGCGGAGCACGGTGTAATCGCGCGCGGTTTCAAAGCAATCCATGGCTGCGCCGATGACGCCCCAGCCGATTCCGAAGCGGGCTTGCGAGAGGCAGGCGAGCGGCCCCTTCAGACCTTTCACGTCCTGGAACATGTTGCAGCAGGGGACGCGACAATCGGCGAAAGCGAGGCTGCTGGTGACGGACGCGCGCATCGACATCTTGCCGTGGATATCGGAAGTGGAGTAACCGGGGGTGCCTTTTTCGACCAGGAAGCCGCGCACGCCGTCATCCGTTTTGGCCCAGACGACGGCGATATCGGCGACACTGCCGTTGGTGATCCACGTCTTTTCGCCGTTGAGAACCCAATGGCTTCCATCGCGCACGGCGGTGGTTCGCATGCCGCCGGGATTCGAGCCGAAATCCGGTTCCGTGAGCCCGAAGCAGCCGATAGCTTCACCGGATTGCAGGCGCGGCAGCCACTTCTGTTTTTGTTCCCCGGTGCCGTATTTCCAGATGGGGAACATGACCAGCGCGCCCTGGACGGAGACGAAACTGCGCAGGCCGGAATCGGCGCGCTCGATTTCCTGCATGATAAGCCCGTATTCCACGTTGCTCATGCCGGCGCAGCCGTAGCCTTCGAGGTTCGCCCCGAAGAAGCCGAGGCGGCCCATTTCGGGGATGAGTTTGGTGGGAAAGGTTCCGTCGCGGTAGGCGGCCTGGATCACGGGCAGGACTTCGGCGTCCACGAAATCGCGCGCGGTTTGCCGGACGAGTTTTTCCTGTTCGTCAAAGAGGGTGTCGATGAGGAGGTAGTCGGTGAAGGGTTTACTGGGCATCTCTATGTCCGGTTTGATGGTAGCAATGGCTGAGCGGGCTTCGGTTTGTGGAACGAAGCCAGAGGCGCATCTCGCGTTGACTCTGCCGAGATCGCCGCACGCGCGCATTGAGCCGCGACCACGGTTGCAGGGTTGAGTGAGGGCGATTTGAGGGAACGAAGCCAGTCCGGTCTGCGATCCTCTGCTGAAAGGCCTCTTGTGCGGATCGAAGCCAGAAACGAGCCGGTTTTTCGCTGCGGCTAGATCGCCGCTTTCTCGTTCTTCCACGCTGTGTTCGAGCCCCCTGATTTCAGCCTATCAGCGGGAAATTGATGCGCGGGCCATATGCGAAGGCCTTGGGTTTGTTTTCATGGGGTTGAGGGTGAAAGAAATCTTGGATTTGTCGTGACCGGGCGCTCTTGCCATGTACGCAAGCCGCGGCTCGGTAAAACCGAAAGGCATCAAACGCCAACTGCATCGTGGAAGAAGTGGAACGAACCCAATTGCGGGGCTGGATCTAGCGAAGTGAAGTCAATTTGGATCACCAACGGGAAAGACGGAACGAAGCCGGTTATGGCCTGCTCTCGGGGAACGCGCGGAATTCGCCGGGTTTGCGGTCGCGGCTTTAAGCCAAAGGCATCAAAACAACGACTGCGTTGTAGAAAAAGTGGAGCGAACGGAACGGACCCAATTGCCGGACTGGATCTGGCGAAATGACGGAACGAACCCAGTTGCTGAGCCCTTTCACAGGAACCGGGCCGAACGAGGACGCTTGTGCGAAATGTGCGGAACGAAGCCAGTTTGACTTTCACCGCCGGAAAAGACGGAACGAACCCGGTTACGGGTTGCCGCACTTGCCGTTTGATCGTACGACGCGAACAAATCGCCGTTTCCTATGTCAACTCGTCAGGCCAAGGTCGCCGAACCGCCCCATGGCGAATGTGTAGAACCCGGACTGCTTGGCGCTCCTAATCGACCTCGTAGAGAATCCTGTAAACTCCTCGCATCGAAGTCGGCCACGCCTCGTTTGATTGCGTCTAACGATTCCAGTTCGCCAACGCGATCCAGGAGCTTCTGGTAGGACACGGCATCTTGCACGACGAGCTCAGCTTTACCGTTGAGGGTAAGCACGACTGGATGACCGGTTCCGCGCATCTGCTGCAGCAATCCGCCTGCGTTGGTCGCAAAATCGCTCAGCGAAATAATGTCTGTGCCAGTTTCTAACAACTGAGCCTCCGCGGAAGGAACGGCCATGGTGAACCTGTGCTGGGAATGTGCTCTCGGGCCCGCTGGATGCCGACAAGCAGGACTACATTTTGAGAGACAGCTATTTCTGCGGCGTTCAGTATGGGACCTTGACCTGCCGCGGCTTCATGAGGTACTGTGCAGCGCCCCGACCCCACTACCGGCGAACAGCTCCTGACGATCGAGCCAGACGGGATTCACGCTCTCGAACAGTTCGTGCTGGCGAAGTATTACATCACTACACAGGTGGTCAGACATAGAATCAGGCTGATCACTGACCAGATGCTGATCCGNNNGAAAGCTGAGCCAGTTCCTCTTTCGCGGGTTGCTGACCCGCCAACTCTTGAAGCTTGTCTTCAAACAGCCGATCATTATGTTTCCGCCGGCGGCGCGAGAGCTGTTTAATGCCATATCTAAGTCAGTCAATTCCGCAAAGCGCCGGGAACTAGAATCTCTGTTGAGTAAAAAGATTGGGGAGCACGCGCGAATGAGGTCCACCCCAGGAAGCGACCCCTCCCGGTTTGTCATCCTTTACGCTTATGCTCTTCAGTCGGTGCAATGCAAGCCGGAATCGCGGATCATGTCTGGACCGTTCGCGAACTTTTGGAAGCGGCATGATCAACCAACATTTAGATGACTACCTACGGCTTTGGCTTGGACTGGGATGCTTTATTTTGGAACAGGGCCAAAAGCGCCGCGGAGTTTGGGGCGCGTTCGGAATAGCTGGTTTTGGGCGGTACGGGATTTGCCGCCGGGGTCGTTTGCGTCTTTTCAGTTTTCATTTCGTAGAGAACCTCTTCTGATTGCAGGCTAACAGGCGCACGGGGCGAGTGCAGGGGTGCCCGCTGGTGCCGCGCGCGAGCTGGTGATTTGTTTTCAGTGAGTTACGCGGGTGAGAATAATCTGATTCCTGGCGTGACCGGATTTTCCAGCTTCGTCTACACCAAAATCGAGAATGCGTTTTCCGTCCTCTGCACGGGGCGGTAGAGGGTATCGCGTTCCACCGGCTCGCGCCCCGCTTTCCGAATCAACGCGAGCAACTCTTGCCGCCTGAGGGACTGGGTGGTGGTGGCTCCCGCATCGTGATAAATCTTTTCTTCCACCACGGTGCCATCGATATCGTCGGCGCCGAAATTCAGGGCAATCTGCGCGATTCGAGGCGTCATCATGATCCAGTACGCTTTGATGTGCGGAATGTTATCCAGCATCAAGCGCGCAACGGCGATGGCTTTGAGATCGTGGAATCCAGTGGTTTTCGGCAGGTGGTGAAGCACGGTGTTTTCGGGGTGAAACGCCAGGGGAATGAAGGTGACGAAGCCATGGGTCTGGTCCTGCAGGTCCCGCAGCTTGACGAGGTGATCCACGCGATCTTCTTCGTTTTCCACGTGGCCGTAAAGCATGGTGCAGTTGGAATGCAATCCCAGTTCATGCGCGGCACGGGCCGTTTCGAGCCACTCCTGACCGTCGATTTTGTGGTCGCAGATCACGCGCCGCACGCGCTCATTGAAAATCTCCGCGCCCCCTCCGGGCAGTGAATCCATACCGGCGTCGCGGAGCCGAACCAGCGTTTCGCGGATGCTGATTTTCGCGCGCCGTGCGAGGAACGCGATCTCCACCATGGTGAACGCTTTGAGGTGTACTTCCGGAAAACGCTCTTTCAGGCCGCGCAGCATTTCGCAAAACCAATCGAGCGAAAGCTCGGGGTGCAAGCCTCCCACAATGTGGAACTCGGTGATGGATTCGGTCCAGCCGGTACCGGCCACATGCCAGACCTGGTCGAGCGACATGGTGTAAGCATTCGGATCTTTCGCCTTTTTCCCGAAAGCGCAGAGGCGGCAACTGGCCACGCAGACGTCCGTGGGATTAATGTGGCGATTGACGTTGAAGAACGTCAGGTCGCCGTTCATGCGCTCCCGCACCAGGTTGGCCAGATAGCCGATGCCCAGCAGATCGAAGGAGCGATAGAGCGTTACGCCATCGTCGAAGGAAAGGCGCTCGGCGGCTTCCACTTTGGCGGCGATGGGACGCAGACGGGAGTCTTCAAAGAATGGCGGCATATGTTTTAGTGGTGGCGGAACAGCAAAATATCGGCGGCCCAGAATACAAAGAACAGCACGCTCACCCAGCCGTTCATGGTGAAGAACGCGGCGTTGACGCGCGAGAAATCGGTGGGGCGCACCAGACTGTGCTCGTAGATGAGGAGTAGTGCGACGGCCACGATGCCGGCGATGCTCAACAACCCCAAATGGAACGCGGCGGAAAGCCCAATCAGCGAGACGATCATCATGAGGTGCAGCAGACGCGCGATGGTGAGCGCGGGACCGAGTCCGATGCGCGCCGGAAGGCTGAATAGGCCGGCGGATTGATCGAATTCGTAGTCCTGACACGAATAAATGATGTCGAACCCGGCGGTCCAGAACATCACGGCGGCGGTGAGCAGCAGGATTCTCCAATCGAGACTTCCGCGAACCGCTATCCACGCAGCGGCTGGAGCGATGCCGAGGCTAAGCCCCAGCACCAGGTGCGAGAGAGAGGTGAACCGTTTGGTGTAGGAATAGAAGAAAACAATGGCGAGCGCGGCGGGCGCCAGTTTCAGGCAGAGGGAATTCAGGGCTCCGGCCGCGATGAAAAAAACCACGACGGCGACGGCTACGAAGACCCAGGTGAAACTTGCCGAGAGCAGCCCCGCCGGGAGGTGTCGCGAGCGAGTTCGCGGATTCCGCGCGTCGATGTCGGCGTCAATCAGCCGGTTGAACGCCATGGCGGCGGAGCGGGCGCTCACCATGGCGACGACGATCCACGCCACGATCCAACAGCTTCGCGCTATGCCCAGGCTCGATTCGCGAAACCCGAGCGCGGCCCCGGTGAGCGCGAAGGGAAGCGCGAACACGGAATGCTCGAATTTGATCATGTCGAGGCTGTGTTTCACGCGGGTCCAAAACATATGAGCGAACTCGATACCATGTTAACGAATGAAGGGCAGTGCAATCTTTCTGGTCGCGTTGGCGTGTCTATTGAATGGATGCGGAAATTCAGACAAAGGTGCTGCTTCGCTGGATGGTGGGTTGGATATTCGCGAAGTTACCTTGCCGGACGGCGCCAGCATCCACGCGGAACTGAAAATCACCGCCGCCGATATGGAGAAAGGCATGATGTACCGGACGTCTCTTCCGGCGGATCAGGGAATGCTGTTCATTCACGGAACGCCGGGAAACTACCCGTACTGGATGGCCAACTGCAACTTTCCTCTCGATATCATCTGGATGAACTCCAAACACGACGTGGTGGAGATTTCGGGGAAGACACCGCCGTGTCCCTCGGGCGGCAGCGACTGTCCCAACTACGGGGGGCACGAAACGGCGCAGTACGTGCTCGAACTGGGTGGCGGCGAGGCTGCGCGCCACAAAATTCAGCAGGGGTCGAATCTCAAATTCTGAAATGACGGAAGACCAGTTACGCGAACTTCTCACGGGCGTGCAGTCGGGCGCATTGGAAATCGATCAGGCGATCGGGCGGATGCGCCACCTGCCGTTTGAAGACCTGGGCTTCGCTAAGGTGGATCATCACCGGGCGCTGCGGCACGGCATTCCCGAAGTGGTTTTCGCGTTGGGGAAGTCGGTGGAACAGACCGTCTCCATCGCCGAACACATTGAGGCGCGTTCCCCAAATCTGCTGATTACGCGCACGGATGCGGCGAAAGCGGCGGCGCTGCTGCAGCGCTTCCCGGAGGCGGAACACTTTCCGGCTAGCGGCATTGTCCGCATCTGGCGTGAGCGGAATATGACCGGGAAAGGCGAAATAGCCGTGGTTTGCGCGGGCACGAGCGACATTCCGGTGGCGCAGGAAGCCCAGGTAACGGCTGAGACCATGGGAAATAAGGTGGTCTCCATCTATGATGTGGGCGTCGCCGGGATTCATCGTCTGATGGCTTGCCGGCACGAACTGGAGAACGCACGGATCGCCATTGTATGCGCCGGCATGGAGGGCGCTCTTCCCAGCGCCGTTGGCGGCATGGTCAGTTGCCCGGTTGTGGCGGTTCCGACAAGCGTGGGGTACGGCGCCAGTTTTCACGGTCTGGCGGCGCTGCTGGGGATGCTGAATTCGTGCAGCCCGAATGTGACGGTGGTGAATATNNGTGGTGAACATCGACAACGGTTTTGGGGCAGGATACTTCGCCAGTATTGTAAATCATTTGTGATATTACAAAATTTCACGTTGGTTCCCGCTCGTTTGCGCCAAACAGGGGGCCATTCGCGTGATGAACGACACATGTCTTCCAAGCCGCATACTGATGCGTGACGTAAAATTAATCTAAGGATGAGGCGAAAATCATCTTATACCCCTCGCAATGGGGGTATGCAGTCTGTCTTCATACGGGTAATCATTTGATTGGGAACCTTGGATCAGCGTCAGTCCAAGGTCTGCTTCTAAACAAAACTAGCTTCGACGAGACCAATTATGGCGATTTATAGTCCACGCACACGTTTAGTGAACTTCCGGCTTTCGGAAGACGAGTATCAAACGCTGAAAGATGCGGCGATCCGCCAGGGAGCGCGCAGCATTTCGGATTTCGCCCGGGGCGCGATTCTCACATCTGTGACCGCTTCCCGCGCGGAGGCTGGGGGCCAAATGGACCTTACCGGCCTGGAACGCAAGGTTTCCGAGATTCAGCACACGGTGGAGCGGATTTCTGGTCTACTGGCCAGCCCGCAAAGCCAGGTGTCTACTCAGGACGCCTGAATTCTGGTTTGATCGGCGAACCTCCGCTCAGCCTGCAGTAACCGCTTGCAGTAACATCGAGGGGTATGTCCGCCGCCATTGATGAATTTGTTCATGCCCATGAGGAGCGCCTTCTCGAAGAATTGAAGGCGCTTCTTCGTATTCCCAGCGTCAGCACTTTACCCGAACACAAAGGCGATGTTCAGCGCGCCGCGCAGTTTGTGGCCGACCAACTTCGAGCTGCCGGCCTGGAAAACGTCGAAATCATTGCTACCGAGCGCCATCCCCTCGTGTACGCCGACTGGCTGCACGCCAAAGGCAAGCCGACAGTTCTCTGTTACGGCCACTACGACGTTCAGCCCGCGGACCCGCTGGAAGAATGGCATACGCCGCCTTTCGATCCGGTGGTGAGAGACGGGAAGATTTTCGCGCGCGGATCGGCGGACGACAAAGGCCAGATGTATACGCACATCAAGGCCGTGGAGGCGCTGAAGGCGGTTCATGGAACGATGCCCATCAATCTAAAGTTTCTGATTGAGGGAGAGGAAGAGGTGGGCGGCCTTTCCATCACGAAGTATGTCGAGGAGCATGCCGACCGTTTGAACGCGGACGTCGCGCTGGTTTCGGACACTTCGATGTACGCACCTGGGTTGCCGACGTTGAACGTGGGGCTACGCGGGTTGGTCTACATGGAAGTGGAAGCGACCGGACCTTCGCGCGATCTGCATTCCGGCGTTTATGGGGGCGCCGCGCCGAATCCTCTATTCGGTTTGATCCAACTGCTGAATACCGTAAAGAACAAGAAGGGCCGCATCAAGGTGGATGGGTTCTATGACGACGTCGTGTCGCCTTCAAAAGCGGAACTGGAGAGCTGGGCGAAGCTGCCGTTTGATGCGCGGGCGTTCCGTCGGGACGAAGTGGGGTCGAAGCGGCTGACCGGCGAAAGGAACCATACGGTCCTGGAGCGAGTTTGGTCCAGGCCAACGTTTGAGGTTCACGGAATTGCCGGCGGGTTCACGGCCCCGGGCAGCAAGACAGTGATTCCGGCGAAGGCCACCGCGAAGGTGAGCTTCCGGTTGGTGCCCGATCAAGATCCGGAAGATATTATCGAGGCGTTCCGTGAACATATTGAGGACCATACGCCGAAGGGAATTCAGGTGGAGTTGCGGGTTCTGGGCGCTAGCCCCGGCGTGATGGTGAAGACGGATCATCCGGCGATTCAGGTGGCGGCCAAGGCGATGGAGGATATTTTCGGGAAGCCGACGGTGTTCACCCGGTCGGGCGGATCGATTCCGATTGTGGGCGACTTCGCGAAGTTTCTGGGAATTCCGACGATTCTGATGGGATTTGGGTTGCCGGACGACGGGTTGCATTCCCCGAACGAGAAGTACGATCTGGGGAACTATTACAAGGGGATCATGACGGTGGCGCATTTCTTTGAGCAGTATGGGGATGCGGTTTAGCAAATGGCTATGGACTGAGGGCCACGGTGGGGCTCGTCGTGTCCCACTTTGCAAATTCGACGTTGTAAGAGCCTGACCCCTGGCCCACGGTTACGCTAATCGTAGAGGCGGTTTCCGTCGATGTGACCGATGGCATTTTCCCTTGAGGGTCCACGGTCGCCTGCATGATCGTCAGGAAGAAGTCGGCCTCTTCCTGGGTTGAAGGTTCCACGTTCAGCGTCCAATTTCCGTATCCTCCGATCATCGACGGAAGGTCGATCGTCCAGGTAATCTCCGGCGGGTTGACCGGCGCCCAGTTCGCGGACGCATGGTCCGATTGATATCCAGCGGAATAATCCTTTACCCAGAAGTCTTTGCTGTGAGTATGCAAATGACCATCCTGCAGCACGGAAGTGTTGCTTTGTCCCTGGGCGGGGTGAGCGAGCACAGATGCCGCACGCCCTCCCACCACCCGCAGCGTCGCGTTCTTGGGATCAACGACTTTTATGTTGAGGGCGGCGTATCCGCTCCGGTAGTCAGGAGTGATCTGTCCCGTATTCGTGGGCGCCCCCGAGCCCACAACTATCGTGGCCGTGTCTGTATTGGTGTGAACGGATTCCCCGCCATCGATAGTTTGGACCGTACCCCCCACCAGCATCTGATCGACGCTATGTAACAGCCAGCGCTTTTCAAAGGTTGGGTCCGTGCTGGTGACCGAATCCCCGACAAGCAATATATCCAAACTCCGAAGATAAACAAACTTACGGAATACGCTCGAGACTTTTGGCCGGCTTCCAGGCATGAAGTTTGCGGGATTACTGTACGCATTTGTTATATCCGAAACCCACGACACCACCGTGCCCGTATCGGCAAAACCAACAACCTTGGCGGTATTATAGAGCGCGGCGCTCGCCGTGTAATCCGCTACGGCCAAAATCGTTAACGGTTGCGGGGACATAGTTCGCTGGCCCCCGTCGTTCGCAGGACAAAGCTGCGCCGATCCGTCAACGTTGGGAAACGTCGAATGGTTGTTCGCGTCGCAGCCAATATCGCCGTTGAAATCCCCGAATATCTCTTGAGGATCGCCAATCAGCAGCCCGTTGGAAGATACGGTCCGTGTGTAATAACTGAAAGAATGAGAGTATGTTCCCGAGTCGCCGTCGTAATTGCCTGTTGTAGCCGCAAGATCCCTGCGCTTCGAGATCGTGAAGCCGCCCTGATCCAGATGCTGATGCATATCCAGATGCGGACCCGCCCATGACGTGATCGACGTGGCGTCTTCCGAATTCCAATCCGATCTGACGTAGACATATCCCATGCTCGGATCGTAGAAGGAGAGCCGGGTCGGCTTCTGAATTGGTTTCAGGGGATAATAATAGACCAGTTCATACCACGGGTCAGACCCTACATCGGCATCCGGTTGACGGAATACCCACTCCCACGCGGATGCTTCTTCGCTTCCTTCAAATCGCCGAGCAAGCGGCAGGCCGTTGGGCCGCATCAGCAGAGAGTGAAACGATCGCCCTCTTTGATCGTCGCCTCCCGCTACCGAGCCTTCTACCCAGGGAGTTATGCCCGGCTGGAGCGGATCATCCGCTCCTCCAAGACGCTTCGGATAAGTTGCAAAGGCATCGTACATCAGGCGTTGCTTGAACCAGGGGTGACTTAAGAACAGGTCCTCGCCGGAGGCGGACAGCGTCATGTTGGCGGTATTGATCAAGCTGTTCGCGGTAACCTCGCCGTAGCCGTTCCCCTCAGCCAGTGCACCGCCGGTTCCCATCACGTCTAGAGCCTGCAATTGCTCTGCCCACGAGCTATGGAATAACTGGAGTATCGACGGAGCGTTTAGGTTATCGCCGAGTGTTCCAAACCCGACGGCCGCCAGTTCGTATGCGATTGCCGCTCCGTCGGATCGGAAGTGCGCATGGGCCATCGAGTTGGTTTGGGTGTTGTAGCTAACTGCCTGGTTTAGCCACTGAATGATGTCGCTGCGCTGCGCGGGACTGAGCGCGCCGTAACACCAGTCAAAGAATTGAGCAACCTCGGCGGCCTGCGGGCCTCCACTGTACGCCGCCGAATGATCGTCACAGTAACTCGCCGCCGGGCACGTCCCGAAAAAAGGCTTTATCCCCGGAGGAACCCCCGTACTATAAATGATCTTCTCGTAATATTGCCAGGCCAAGGTAAACGCATTTTGATCGTTCGCAATGGCATACGCGAGCGCGAAACCCACACCGTCGCTGCCAATGTAGGTGTAGCCCGTCCACCCTTGCTTCTTGGCGGCTAACCAGCTCGCAAAGGCCGTCCATTTCGGATCTCCTGCCGCCTGGAGCTGTCTTAGCGTTGTCAGCAAAGCAGGAGTGAGCCCGAGCCGCGGGTGCGCGCCCACGTTATAAACGGTCGCAGCGAACGAAGCGATACTACTTTCCTGGGTGACGGGGTCCGACACCGTCAACTGGAACGAATAGTCTCCAGGAACGTCCACCTTCGCTGAGACCTTGCTCGTGGCGCCGAGCTGTTGGCCTGGAGTCAGGGCGGATGCGGAGGGGGCTGCGGTGACGGTCCAATTGAAGGTCAATCCGATGCTTCCACCGGAAGGGCGGGACGATGACGAGCCATCCAGCGTGATTGGCGCGATCGTTGTTAGGGTGACCGGTGACGGCGTTGTTCGAGCAACCGGCGACGTTGCGTCATACTGCACCGTAAGGTTCGGCCACATCGAAGACACCGCGTTCCGGCGGCTTCCAACTTCGATACCCCCGTAGGTGGCGGCGCTGTAGAACAGCACCAACGTGACGGTTTGGGATTTCGCTGCGAGAGCGGTAGTCACAAGCGAGGAAACGTCTATGGTCTTACTCGTCGGCATGTCGCTAAGCCGCGTGCCTGTACAACTTGCCGAATTGCAATAGTCCGTCCCCGCCAGCAGGCCCGGGGCGCCCCACGGGACGCCGTTCGAAGCCTGGCTATAGGTTGCTTGCGACTCAACAAACGGCGTCAGCCCAAGATACGTCTGAATGTCGAACGAGGTTGTGTCGACTTGCCCTACCATCGAAAGCGTCAAGACGGCCGAACTAATGACGCTCCCGGTCGGGATCGAGGAAATCGGGAACGCGATGAGAGCGATTCTCTGGTTGTTTGCGCAGATGGCCAGCGTGTCTGAGGTGGCAAAATTTTGCGTGGCCTGATTCCAGAAGAGCCACGTGTCGGCGGACGGCGCGAACGATCCGGTGGTTGTCTGGGCCGAAAGACTGGGCATAAAGACCGCAGTTGCGAAGAGGATGCCGGCACATGCGCCTATCGTGGACCCTTTCGACATGTCCATATGCCCGTCTATCGTCGCGGGCGGAGAAAGAGGTGAGGGTCATTTTGTCGATGCTGTCAAATTCAGATTTATCCCTGAAGCGGCCTTGGGTTCTTCCCCTCGGCCGCAGGTTCGTGAGGGTGAGTTATAACTTTGCTTTGGGATGAGCCTTGTCGTAAACCTGCATGAGGCTCGTAAGAGACACCTGCGTGTACCTCTGCGTGGTCGAGAGCCGCGCGTGACCCAGCAATTCCTGAATCGCCCGCAAATCCGCGCCGTCGGCCAGAAGATGCGTGGCGTAGGCGTGGCGGAAGGAATGCGGGTGGAGCGAGGAATCGCCGGCCAACTGCGTCGCGTAGAACTTCACAATGTTTCGGACCGAGCGGTCGGTGAGGCGAGCGCCGCGATGATTGAGGAAGACGGCATTCTCCGTGGTCTTGCCGCCGCGCTCTTTCAGATAGTTTTCGAGCGCTGTCCAGGCTTTCCCGGTTACAGGTACCTGGCGCTCTTTGCGTCCCTTTCCGCGCGCCAGTACCCAATGATCGTTCGCGTCGATATGCTGCAGGTCGATCCCGACCAACTCGCTGACGCGCAGTCCGCATCCGTAGAGCAGCTCAAAGATCGCGAGATCGCGCTTGGGGAACGGCTGCCCTAACTTCGCGAGCGCCACGGCATCCAGAAGTGCGTTGGTTTTTTCGGCATCGGGAACGGACGGCAAGCGCTGCGGTAATTTCGGCAGCCGCAAAAGGCGCGCGGGGTTGGCGTCCATCTCGCCGGCGCGCGCGAGGGAGCGGAAGAGCATCCGCAACGCCGCGACTTTCCGGCGAATCGTAACGGCCTGCACGCCCCGCTCATGCAGAGACGAGAGCCATTCGCGCAGACTCAGGAGATCGAATTGCTCGGCTGCCGGCGGCGGCAAGCCGGGCGGTGAGAAGTATTGGAGGAAATCTTCCAGATCGCTGCGATAGCTTTTGATGGTGTTCGGGGACGAGTTCTCGCGATGCAACTCGTCGAGGAAGCGATCGATGGCGAAGCGAAGATCAGGCATCGGCCTCCAGCGCGCGGCTGCAAATCGCCGCGTGTCGTGCTTTCTTGTCGTGCCGGAATCGCTTGAGCAGCGATTCGTCGAGCGGCGGAAACAGATCGAATGCGATGTTGGCGGGTTGATAGTTTTTCGGGTCGGCTCCGGAAATGTAGTGGCAGAGAGAGCCAAGCGCGGTTTCGCGCGGGCGCGCCTGGATTGGCTCGCCACTCACGTAAGCGGCGGCATTCAGGCCGGCGACCAGGCCCGTGGCAATCGATTCTACATAGCCTTCCACACCCGAAATCTGTCCTGCGAAGAAGATGCGCAGATCAGACTTCAGTTGCAGGGTCGGTAAGAGCAGGGCGGGCGCGTTGATGTACGTGTTGCGATGAATCTGACCATAGCGCAGGAATTCGGCGTTCTCCAGGCCGGGGATCAGCCGCAGCACCCGCTTCTGCTCGGGGAACTTCAGATGATTTTGAAAGCCAACCAGGTTCCAACTCTCCGCGCGCAGGCTTTCCTGTCGAAGCTGCACGCAGGCGTAGGGATATCTGCCGGTGCGAGGGTCGGTCAAGCCAACCGGCTTCATGGGACCGAACCGTAGGGTGTCGCGGCCGCGGCGGGCAATCTCTTCGATGGGGAGGCATGCCTCGAAGTAGGGCACATCGTCTGGGATGTGCGATTCGAAGGCCTGCGCGGCGACCAGGGCGTCGAAGAAGCGATCGTATTCCTCGCGGTTCATGGGGCAGTTGAGGTAGTCCCCGGTGCCGTCGAGCGACTTGTCGTAGCGCGAGGCGCGGAAGGCGATATCGAGATTCACGGTGTCCGCGTCGACAATGGGGCTGATGCTGTCGTAGAAATAGAGGCGGTCAGACCCGGTGAGGCGCGCGATATCGCAGGCGAGGCGGTCGCTGGTGAGTGGACCGGTGGCGATGATGACGACGCCCTCGCGCGGAACCGCGGCTACCTCTTCGCGCTCGATGGAAATGCGGGGATGGCTGAGGATGGCGCGTGTGATTTCTTCGGCGAATAGATCGCGGTCGACGGTTAGGGCCTGTCCGCCCGGCACTCGGGCGACAGCGGCTGCTTTGAGGGCCAGGGAATTCAGGCGGCGGAGTTCTTCTTTTAGGAGCCAGGAAGCGGAGGGATGTTGATCGCTCTTGAGGGAGTTACTGCAGACGAGTTCGGCGAAGCGGTCGGTCTGATGCGCGGGCGTGCAGAAGACCGGGCGCATTTCGTGGAGAGTGACCGGGATGCCGCGCTCGGCGAGTTGGAAAGCGGCTTCGGAGCCGGCGAGACCGCCGCCGATAACATGGACACTCATCAATACCCGATTATCGCCGCTCATGGCGTTCTGAAAAGAAGGAGTCGAACGAAATGGCGAATCTCGACTGGTCACAATGCCCGGCCGTGGAAAGTATCCCCGGCAAGGTGAGCGGCGCCTGGGTTTTCCGGGGAACGCGGATGCCTGTTCAGACGGTGTTCGAAAATCTGGAGGCTGGCATGTCGGTGGATGAGATCACTGAGGTTTTCGACGTGACGCCGGAGGAAGTAAAGGCCGTTCTGCACTTTGCCAGCGAGAGCCTGGCGAAACCGCAGGGAGAATGAAAGGAGCCGTGAGTGACTTTGGAACGGCCTAATCAGGCGGCTAGGGAATTCGCACGACGGCTACTTGCTGCCGCTGCAAATCTGGTCTTTGAGAGTTTCCGTTGAGCCGCATTGTCTGAGAAACTAAAGTAAGCAATGACCGGGAGTATATAATCTGGGAGAGTTGGATCATATACGAAAGTTTCAATGAAAACACCTTCACTGTTGCGCTCAGCGTTACTCGTCTCGTCGATTTGTGCTTTGAGCTCAAACTCCGTCTGGGCTGACTGGACAGAACAAGCGCAGTTGTCGCCGAATGATAATGCTCCAGGAAATGCCTTCGGACAGTCAGTGGCCGTCCAAAATAACCTGGCGGTCATAGGGTGTCCTTCAGAAAACGACGGTACTGGCGCTGCCTACGTTTTCGCGCGATCCGCCGGCGTATGGAAACAGCAGGCCAAACTGGTCGCTTCTGATGCTGAAACCGGCTCGAGTTTCGGCATCTCCGTGGCGCTTTCCGATAGTACTGTTCTCGTGGGATCATACGGCTGGGGCGGCAATGGGACTTTCACAGGGGCAGCCTACGTCTTCGTATGGAACGGCTCCGCATGGAAACAGCAGTCGGAATTCAATGGGCACCCAGCAACTGGATTCGGTGTATCCGTGGCTCTGAGCGGGGATACGGCTCTTGTGGGGGCGTGGGGCATTGGAGACACCACTCAGCAAGCCGGTGCAGCCTACGTCTACAGTAGAAACGGGACCACGTGGAGCGAGCAAGCGACGTTAACTCCATCGAACAGTTCCGCTTATGACCAATTTGGGAGTAAGGTCGCCCTCAGCGGAGGCACAGCCTTGATCGGGGCTCCGGGAAGTGGTTCTGCCTACGTGTTCAGCTTGAGCGGGACGAGTTGGCCGCAGCAGGCGATCCTCAATGCCCCCGGCGATTCGACTTCAACCGAATTTGGCTACGCTATCGCGCTACAGGAGGATACCGCTCTCGTCGGGGCTTATTACACTGAATCAAGAGGGCAACTTCTAGGAGCAGTCTACGCGTTTTCGAGAACTGGAACCACCTGGACACTGTCAGCGGGATTTGAGTTTCCGTCGAACAGTCCGATTTATGCGTGCGGGCAATCCCTCGCGCTTAGCGGCAACATCGCTGTGACAGGCTGTAACTCCGAAACTGATGCTGATGGAGTCTATGTGTTCGAGCGAAGCNNTCCTGGACGCTTAAGGCTGTGCTCATCCCGCCAAATGGGGGAGCGTATGATTTTTTTGGAGTGACTGGTGTTGCTCTATCAGGAACCACCGCCATCATCGGCGAGCCATGGTTTGATCCCACAGCAACGCCCGGCGCAGCATACGTCTTCATCGCGGGTGGTGCGTAGTGACTTTTAATTCTTCGATTCGCCGGATTGGCATGCGGCCTGATTCTCGAGAAGTCTCGTTGGGCTCGTTGTGACGTATTATCGCAAGCCATCTAGGGCACAACGTCGAACGGCACATTGCTCGAAAGCGTTCCGCTGGGAGTTATCACCTGGATCAAACCGCTCGTTGCGCCTGTGGGTACGCTGGCGGTGATTAGTGAACTCTCAGCCACGCTGAAGACAGCCGCAGTGCCGTTAAAGGTGACGCTTGTCGCGCCGGTAAGATTGGTTCCCAGAATCTTGATTTGCACCCCCACTTTTCCAGAGGTGCTCTGCGGCTCCACAAACGGACCGAGACCGTCGGAGAGTGTGAAGAGGGTACCGAAGTTGTGGGCCCCGCCTTCCTCGGTTGCCCCATAAATAAGAGCGATCAAAGGAACTCGTATCGATGTCCGGAAACGCCTGCATGATCGCTCGGTCAAGAACGCCGTCGATGGTTGTCCCAATTAGTTCGTCGTCGTTCCCGTGAATAACCAGGACAAAATAGCATTGGACTCGTTGGCTCCCCTGNNGCGCAGATTCTTCGCCACCAGCGCGTCGTGGCCCTCGAGATATGCCGCCGAGCTTGGCGAAGTCTGGCGAAGCCTTCCGAACGCAATAACCTGGGTGGAGCGTGCTCCACGGTCCTTTCATCTCGACTGCTGCAACCAGACCGGATTTAGCGCCACTACCGCTCCGGGTACCGATGTCTATATCTCGCCACCCGTTGTATTCGTCTTCGGTCCACGCGTCATACCCACCAACGAGCAACCGCTTCCACAGCAAATATTGGATATAGCGTTCTGAGCACTGCGAACTACTGCGGTCCACGAACCTCTTGAAGAAATCCTCCTCCGTTTTCAACACATCGAGCGTAGCGTCCGTCAGAACCTTAGCGAAGCCATCTGTTTCTGAATGCATGATGAACATCCTGTCAATGCGGCCCCAGAAAACGTTCCCCGTTGAAATGGATGAGATGGGACGGGGCCTCGGCAATCCAGACTTCGGTTTCCCAGGCGATCTCGCTCAGATAGCGCGCCATCGTTGCGCGGTTCGGAAACGCGGTCACGTAAACCAGGCCTGCGGATGAGCCCGCGAAAAGCCTTGTAAGCTCAGCGTGACGCTTCCCATCGACTGGCCCGTGGCTGGTAACCGACTCGATTAACAAGAGCCAGTTTCGGGTGGGGTAGTAAAGCACAACGTCCGGCATTTTTCCATGCGCATCAACTTTGACGCCTAGGTTGGCGAGCAGAACCGCGTCAAAATAGCCCCACTTCTCGCCCGCGTCCCCGGCATAAATCAGCACGCCACCCGGAACGAATCTCGCTCCAAAGTCCTCGATGATTGCCCGAATAAGTTCGCTGTGCTCCCCAGGGCTGAGCTTAATTTCGTGACCCGGAGCAATCTGAACCGGCACCAGGTTCTGCTTGCGCGCGTGTGCGTAGCGAGAGGCGAGCGTCTCATTGTCGGCCAAATAGGCCACCAAGTTACCTTGCCACGAGGTAGTACCGAAGCTGCGGAGGAGCGTCAAGGCGGACGGTTCGATCTGGTACACAGCGGCAGGGCTATTCACCGGTCGATCTGGCTTGTCTGGATTGTAGAGAGCGATTCCGGCGTCGACGAATTGGTGCATCGTTTGGCGGCGAAACGTCTCTCGCGTGTTCGGGGCGTAGTTCTTCTTGTAATTCTCCCGAATCCAATCCATGATCGGGGTGACGCCGATCAGCGGGTTCTCCGCCTGGAACCATTTATTCTTCTTCTGGGGGCCGAGGTTTAGGATAGCAAGAAGGCAGAGCGCCGAACGTTCATTCTGCTGCGCTCTGGGCAATCCGAGGGACTTCAGAATGTTCAGTGCGTCCTCGACGCGGGTGCGGTTCCTCATCCACCGATCTTCCTCAATTCGTCGTCGAGCATGGCTTCGGATAATTCCTTCTGGCCCATTGCCCACTCGCCTAACTTCATCAAGACCGAACGGCTAGGGTACTTCATCAGCCGAAGGTCGGTCGCATTCACTTGGGTGTGCCCGTTGAACCTGCGGAAGTAATCATCAACGGCAGCGGCGTTCAGGAATGCCGCGAGGCCATGGGCGAGACTCTCTGGTAACCCTTGCTTCCCCTGGTGGAACACGTTCAGGTGATTCTCAAACCCAAGCATCGGCGCGCCTGGGAAAGCCTCCGGCTTCACAACGCTTGCGACGATGCGTCGGCGCTCCTCTTTCGATGAGAAGCGTCGGGCCACAGTGTAAAAGCCGGTCGGGTATAGCCATTTCATCGTTTCGGCGTTGAGCGAAATCGCGTTGCCCCTTTTGATTCCCTGCTTCGGCCAAAGCGTATCCTGACCCTTAAAGTGTCCGGGGTAAAGCAACGGGACGTTCCCCGGCCCTGGGTCGGGTTGGATGTGGTCCTGTAACCGAAAGTCGACCACTGGCCCGGTCGATACGCCTACGCCGATTTCGTCCAACGAAAACCGGACTTCCGGGAATAGCTCGATCGCGCTGCGCGACAGGGATGTAGGGACGTGGATGAATCGCTCGGTATCGTCGGGAAACACGATTCGATCAAAGGGGTGCTCGATCGTGACCAGATCCGAAAAACGGTCATCTGTCGAATTGGAAATTGCGACCGGGCCTTGCGAGCCGTTGCGTTCCAGCCTGATGACGATGTTCTCCTGCAAGACGTCGTCGTCCCTGAAAGCTGTATTTCGCGAGGCAAATAGATGAATGTGATGAATCGCGGCGTGGGCCAACAGAAAATCGCGAAAAGGCCGGTAGTAAGGTCCATTGCAGAAGCTTCGGGGTATGATGGCGACCAGTTGGCCCCCCGGTTCCATGAGCATTAGAGCGAGGGCTACAAACGCTGAGTAGAGATTGACAGTCTCGATGCCGGCGCGACGGAGGATCATGCGGTGCGGGGAATCGCTGTTGATCTTCTTGTAGGGCGGGTTCAGAATCGCGTGCGTAAACCGGCCTGAGCCTTGAAAGCCCCGCACCGCCGCTGCTGGAATGAAATCCTCGGACGAGACGAAATGCGTAAAGTGCAACCGGCTTGCGTATGAAGCGAGCACCTCCTCCAAATGGGCGCGGAGCGCTGGGTCAACCTCGTATGCGTGCGTTTCAACTCTTTTGAAATTTAAGCCCTCTCCAGAGGCACAGCGGTCGAGGAAGGCACAAGAGAGCGCCCCGACACCGGCTCCTGCGTCGAGTAACCGGCAAGAGTCGAGCGTGCTCGGCGGAAACAGGGAAGCCATAAATCGCGCGACCGTCGAGGGAGTCATGAACTGCCCCAGTGCTGATTTTCGTCTTAGACCTAGCCCGGGAGAAACCCTGCGACGGACGGCGTCTGCGTGATCGAGTAGCTGGGGTGCCAATCTCTATATTCTCTTGAATTCGACTGTGCCGCTATACTCCAACTTAAACCGGAGTACAAAATATTCGGCGATGTCCTGGTTTACTGCCCCCCGGTCGCCCGGTTGCCCGCAACCTTACCGTTGGTTCGCCTTCAAAACCTTCTTCCTCAACCGGATCGATTTCGGCGTCACCTCAACCATCTCATCATCCCGAATAAACTCAATCGCCTGTTCCAGATTCAGCAGCTTGGGCGGCACCAGTCGAATCGCCTCATCCGCCGTCGAAGCACGCATGTTGGTCAGCTTCTTCTCTTTCACGATGTTCACGTCCAGATCACTCTGCCGTGCATTTTCACCGACAATCATCCCCTCGTAAACTTCGGTGGCCGGGCTGACGAAAATCTCGCCGCGCTCCTGCAGATTGAAGATCGCATTGCCCGTGGCCTTGCCCGCACGGTCGGACACCAGAGCGCCGGTTGGCCGCGACGGAATCTCGCCCTGCCACTCGATGTAACCGTGAAAAAGAGAATTCATGATGGCCGTTCCACGCGTATCGGTCAGAATCTCGCTGCGCAGCCCGATCAGCCCGCGTGACGGAATCAGGAACTCCAACCGCACGCGCCCGCTGCCGTTATTCACCATCTTGGTCATCTTGCCCTTGCGCATCCCGAGCTTATCCATCACCACACCGATGAACGATTCGGGACTATCGATCACCAGCGTCTCCACCGGTTCATTCGTCTTTCCGTCAATCGACTTGGTGATGATCTCCGGCTTCCCCACCATCAGCTCGAAACCTTCCCGGCGCATCATTTCGATGATGATGGCCAGTTGCAGTTCCCCGCGGCCCATCACCTTGAATTGATCGGGCGTGATCTGCTCCACGCGGATGGAAACGTTTGTCAACAACTCTTTCTCCAGCCGCTCCTTCAGGTTGCGCGATGTGACGAAGGTTCCTTCGCGGCCCACGAACGGCGAAGTGTTGATGGTAAATAGCATCCCGATGGTTGGTTCATCGATTTGGATCTGCGCCAGCGCCTCCGGATTCTCGGCGCTGGTAATGGTCTCGCCGATGGTGATGCCTTCCACCCCGGCGATGGCCAAAATATCGCCGGGATATCCGATGGTTTCGTCCACGCGCTTCAAGCCTTCGAACGAGTAGAGCTTGGTGATTCGCGTCTTCTGAATGGAATGGTCCAGCTTGACGATCGCGACATCGTCGCCCAGCTTCAGAATGCCGCGATAGACGCGGCCAATCGCCAGGCGGCCAAGATAATCGCTGTAATCCAAATTCGCCACAATCATCTGGACGCCCGCTTCCGGATCGCCTGCCGGCGGCGGAATGTGGGCGAGAATCGAATCGAACAGCGGCCGCAGATCTTCCGACGGATCGTCGAGGGTCATCTTGGCGATGCCGGCGCGGCCATTGGTCCACAGAACCGGGAAATCGAGTTGGTCTTCAGTGGCGTCCAAGTCGATGAAAAGATCGTAGACCTCATTCAACACTTCCTGGGAACGCGCGTCCGGGCGGTCGATCTTATTGATTACGACAATGGGCGTCAGGTGCGCTTCCAGCGCCTTCATCAGCACATAGCGCGTCTGGGGCAGCGGACCTTCGCTGGCGTCCACCAGAAGCATCACGCCGTCAACAATTTTGAGCGCGCGTTCCACTTCACCGCCGAAGTCGCTGTGCCCCGGTGTGTCAACAATATTGATCTTGTTTCCTAAATAGCGGATCCCGGTGATCTTGGAAAGGATCGTAATGCCGCGCTCGCGCTCCAGATCGTTTGAATCCATGACGCGCTCGCCGACGTCTTCATTGACGCGAAACACCCCGCTTTGTTTCAGCATGGCGTCCACCAGCGTGGTTTTCCCGTGGTCAACGTGCGCGATGATGGCGATGTTTCTGGTATGTGAAGTGTGGGTTTGGTTTTCGTTGGACATTTATTCTTCGTGAATGACTTCGATTGGTTTCAGACGCGCCGCGACGCGCGCCGGGTAGAGGCCCGCCAGCACAGTGACGGCCCAGATTAGCAGCATCGCTCCGCCGAGCGCCGCAACGGGAAGATGGAACTGAATTGTCCATCCAAAGCTCTGTTTGTTGATGACGAATATCAACAGGCGCGAGAGGACCAGTCCGAGGGCCGCGCCAAGCAGGAGAGCGAAAAAGCCAATCAGCCCCGCTTCCACCAGAATCAAACGCCGAATCTGGGAAGTAGCTGCTCCTAAATAGCGTAGCATCCCGAACTCACGCCGGCGATCGAGCACCAAAGCCAGCAGGCAGTTTGCCGCGCCCAGCATGGCCACAAATATGGCCACGCCTTCCAGCGCCCAGGTGACCGCAAAAGTGCGATCGAAGATCTCGACCGCCGCCTGGCGCAGCGTTTGGTTGGGCGCCACCGAGATCGGGAATTGCCGGGTGCGTTCTTCGATTTCACGCCGCACCGCGTCTTTATCGACACCTTGCTTCAGATAGACCGCGATGTTGGTGGGCGGCTGATCGGGTAGATATTTCAGCAGCGTGGTCCGGTCGATGATGACGTAGCCCTGCTCGTTGGAGTAGTCGTAATAGATTCCGGCCACGGTCAGCGCGACGCGATGCTCTCCCAAATCGACGGCGATGGAATCGCCGGGGTGAACATGATGCTTTTCTGAAAACGGCTCGCTCACAATCGCGCGATCGTGATGCGAGAGCGATCGCAAAATGGCGTCATGGTCCCCGCTAAGAAATCTCAGGCGGGCGTGGCGGCGCTGCACGTCGAGGTCGCCCGCTCCAAGGGTGGCTCGCTGCCCCTGATAGTGAAATTCGAAAGCCGTGAAGATATCGAGGTCCGCGATGCCGGGAACCGATCGGAGACGGGGAATTACCGCCGTCGGTATCGGAGGGAATTCGCCGGCCGATGAGGGTTCCGCCGACCTGATATATAAATCGGCGCGCAGTTGGCCGTCGAGCCAAAGCAAAAGCGTTTCTCGGAAGCTGCCCACCATAATGCCGACGCTTGAGGTCATGGCGATAGCGGTGGCCAGGGCCGCCACCATCACGGAGGTGCGGCCGAGCGAGGCTGAGAGCCCGCGCGACGCGAGTAATCCTTCGACGCCGAATAACTTCAGGAGCGGGGCGCGCAGCAGGCCATTGACTCCGGCGACCAGGGCGGGAGCCGACATGGCGGCCGCCGCGATTGAGAGCACAGTCGAGAGGTAACCAAAGATGGGGCGGCCATCCACCGGCCCAGGAAGGGACGCGGCCCACGCAGCGACGGCCAGCACCGCGGCTATCGCCAGGTTCTTCCAGAGGCGCAGGCGCACGCGCACTTCACGCGAACCGCGTCCCATGGCCTCCATTGGAACAACGCGCGTGGCTTCCCGCGCAGGGCCCCAGGCCGAGAGCAGGGCGGTGGCCAGGCCGGCCGCAAAAGCCAGCGTGATGTCGAGCAGGCCCAGGTGAATGGGGGCGGGTGTGCTGCTGGTGTAGAGAGCGTGAACCGTTTGCGAGATCAGCCCCACCATGGTGACGGCGAGCACGCGCCCGATCAATAATCCCAAGGCGGCTCCGGCCAACCCGAACATCGATGCTTCGAGTAAGAAGAGCGAGAGGACTGCCTGGCGGGTTGCGCCCAAGGCGCGCAGGATTCCGATTTCGGCGCGGCGCCGCACCACGCTGATCGAGATGGTGTTGTAAATGAGGAACGCGCCGACTACCAGCGAGATGTAACTGAGGATGCGCAGGTTCCAGCGGAACGAACGCAGCATCTTCTGGTTTTCATCGCTGCGCGCGCCGGGACGGGCGATGCGGTAACCGGCTGGCAGCGCCGCGGTGACTTGCCGTTGGACATTTTCGAAACCTTCGCCCGGTTCCACAAACACGTCGATGCGATCCAGTTTTCCAAAACGTCCGAGCGCCTGCTGGAAGTCGGCGATGTCGATCACGGCGAAGTTCGCTTCACCGGATTCGATTGTTTTCGCCTTGCAGAAAGGGTAGCCGTTGATGAAGAATCGATTCGCCAGCCGCGCCGAGATACCTTTCGTCACCAGCGCCGGGGACGCGCCGCATCCTCGGGCTTGCTCCGCTCCCAACAGATCAATTCCGTAGACCGTGACGAACCCAACGCCTTCGATCTTCACCTCCGCTTGCATCCCGGGAGCGAAACGGACGATGATGGGCAACGCGGCCAGTTTGCCGATCCACCGTTCGTCCACGCCTCCGGTGGCGGTGATCTCCAGATCTACTTTTCCAACTACCGTCGTTAACGAGGATTGAAACGAGCCGGCAGCGGCGTCTCCAGCCAGGTCGATGGCGATTACCACCGCCACGCCGAGAGCAACCGCAAGCAAAGTGAGGAGGGAACGCAAAAGATCGTTCCGCAACGGACGCAAAATCAACGTGCGGAACAAAACACTCATCAAAGGTTCCGCTGAATCGACTCGACCGAGCCGTCGCGCATATAGACGCGAACGTCCGCTATAGCGGCTGCTTCCGCGCTGTGCGTGGCCATCAACAGCGTCGCGCCCAGTTCGCGCGCGGCCCTTTGCAGCAATTGCAGAACATCGCCTCCGCTCGCGGTGTCCAGGTTGCCCGTGGGTTCGTCGGCAATCAGGATGTCCGGCTGCTGCACCAATGCTCGGGCCACGGCGACGCGCTGCATCTGGCCGCCGGAAAGCTGATGGGGCAGCGAGCGCTCCCGGCCTTCGAGTCCGACCCAGCGAAGCCGCTCGCGCGCTATTTTCTCGGTATTGGGTTTGCGTGCCAGCAGGAGCGGAAGTTCCACGTTCTCCAGCGCCGTCATGGTGGGAAGAAGTTGAAAGGATTGGAAGACGAAGCCAATCCGGTTGCGGCGGAGTTCAGTCAGTTGCCGCTCATTCAAGCCAGTGGTGGACTGGCCATCGATGAGAACATCGCCGGAATCGGGGAAGTCCATCGCCCCGGCGAGATTCAACAGTGTGGACTTTCCGCAACCGCTACGCCCTACCAGCACGGTCACCGTACCGGCCTCGGCGACCAGGGAGACTTCGCTCAGCGCGGGGATGCGCTGTTCGTCCAGATGGTAAGTCCGCGAAACATTCCGCAGTTCAAGTCTTATCAAGATACGATGCTTTGGTAAACAGCCCGGCCTACAAAAAACGGCCCCATCTTTTCGATGTAGCTCGAAGTCTGCCGGGTCTTGCGCATGGCTTGCACGCAAGCCGACAACGGAAACAGTTCTTTGCCGATCAAACCGATCACAAAGTCATTGTCATTCTGGTCGAGTCCGAAACAGGCCAACCGCACATCGAGTGCCAAACCGGTTTCGCCAAAGGAATGTCCGATGCGTCCGTGTTCGGAAAGGATGGCGCGCTGCTCTTCCGCCGGCAATAAGCCGAACTCCCCTTTGCGCCGCAGCGGATACCAGACGCCCCACGGAAATTCAGCATCGGTCATGCGGCGGCGCGGCGTGTCGAGCAGCCACTCCTGCAGGTTGGGCTCATGCCCCAGCGCGTAAGTACGGCCCAGCATCGTGAACTCAGGCTTGCTTTTCAGCTCCGCGAATGCGCCGCGGCCGAGAGCGGCGCGCAGATGACAGGCAAAAAAGTTCGGGTCTTCGCTCCACGTCACGAGCCCCACGCCATACGCGTCGTTCAAGTCGATGTAGAGCGTGGAAGCGATGCGTTCGTCACGAAGCTGTTCCTTCAGCGCTTCGATATTCGTCGCGCCGCCGAATCCCAAAAACTGCATGAAGAGCCTGCGATCACTGGTCTGCCGCTCACCTCCACGCATGCCGCCCTTCTCACGAAGATCAAGTTCTTCCATGCCTCATTCTTCCATGACGGCGACTCATAGTGAAGGCTTCACTCATCGTCAATGGAAGGCGGCTTCATTTTTTTCTTGACATTCGTCGCGAAGAACTCTATATATGAATCACATTGCGATTTTTTTTATCGCAAAATTTCGATGGTAGGAGAACCACTCAATGAAGAACGCAACGAAGAAGGCTGCTGCGAAGAAAAAGGCAGCACCGAAGAAGAAAAAGTAAGTAACCGCCCTTGGTAAGGGCGTGACCCAGGTTTGTGACGAAGGCCCCGAGCAATCGGGGCCTTCGTTTTGTGTGGAAGCGAATTTCCTATGCGCGCCGCTTGCGCAACTCGTCCACGCTGACGGCCAGAATGATCACAGCCCCGATGATCACCTGCTGCACGTAGTTCGAAATGCCGAGTAAGTCGCTCCCGTTGGAAAGCAAACCCATGATGAATGCGCCCACCAGCGTGCCCATCACGCTTCCCTCGCCGCCATGCAGACTGCCTCCGCCGATGACAACCGCGGCGATGGCCTGAAGTTCGTAGCCATTACCCGCGGTGGGCTGGCCGGTCATCAGGCGCGAGGCTTCGATCATTCCGGCGAGCCCGGTGAGCAGACCACCAATCGCATAAACCGCCATCGTGTATCGGGAAACAGGGATGCCGGCATACACCGCCGCGGCGGAGTTACTCCCGATGGCGAAGGCGTAGCGGCCAAGCCGGGTGTGCTCCAGTACGAAATGCATCCCCACGGCGCAGATCACCAGCACCCACAGAACAAAGGGAACTCCCAGCAGGTTGCCCTCGCCGAGGAATGAAAACGCCTGCGGAATCTGGTGCACCGGTAGACCGTTCGAGATCAGCAGCGTCGATCCGCGAAAAACACCGAGCGTTCCCAGAGTCACAATGAACGGCGCGATGCGAAGCCGGGCGATGAGAAACCCGTTCAGCAATCCGCAGAGGAGTCCCACCACCAGACCCACGGCAATCCCAATCAGGATGGGGAAGCCTTTCTCCATCGCCATGGTACCCAGTAATCCGCCCATGGCGAGGATCGCGCCTACGGAAAGGTCGATGCCGCCTGAAATGATGATGATGGTCATTCCCAGCGCCATGATGTTGATCACGGCGGTCTGCCGGATCAGGCTGGATAGGTTCGTGCTGGTGAGGAAGTACGGCGAAGCGATCCAAAGTGCGACGAACAGAACGATCAACGTGGCGAAAGGGAGCAGTCCTTGTAAACGCTTCATGCAACTTTCTCCAGCGCGGCAAGCCGCATGATCTCTTCCTGAGTGGTTTGGCGCGGCAGTTCCCCGGTAATGCGACCCGCGCGCATCACCAGGATGCGGTCCGCCATCTGGAGGAGTTCGGGAAGTTCGGAACTCACCATCAGGATGGCCGCGCCGGAGCGAGCCAGTTCGCTCATCAAGTCGAAGACTTCGACCTTGGCGCCCACATCGATGCCGCGCGTGGGTTCATCGAACAGGAAAACGCGCGCCTGCCGGAAGAGCCATTTGGCGATCACCACTTTCTGCTGATTGCCGCCGCTTAAGCGTCCGGCGAGTTGTTCGGGTGAATCGGCGCGGATGCGTAACTTCGAAATATATTCGCTCGTCACTTTGTTTTGAAGACCGAGCCTGAGAACGCCGGCCGTTGAGATACTCGCCACATTCGCCAGAGTCACATTAGCGGCGATAGGAAGGCGCAAGGCGAGGCCGGTACGCTGCCGGTCTTCCGTGACCAACGCTACGCCCGCGCGGACCGCATCCTCGGGCGATTGGATCTCTATGCCCTTACCATCAATTCGAATCCTTCCACTGCGCGCGGGGTCCGCGCCGAAAATGCATTCGCAGAGTTCCGTCCGGCCTGCTCCGATGAGGCCGGCCATGCCGACGATCTCTCCAGCGCGAAGACAAAGAGATATCTCGCGAACCTTGGACGACGACAATGCTTCCAGTTCGAGCATGGGGCGGCCCGGTGGAAGGCTTTCCCGAAAGTAAGTCATCGAGACCGGGCGCCCCACCATCTGCGCAATCAGTTGATCGGTGGTGATCTGGTCCAGACGGGATTGATAAACCGTGGCGCCATCCCGAAGTACGGTCACGTGGTCTCCGATGACGCGCAGTTCTTCGAGCCGGTGCGTGATGTAAATCACGGCCATGCCGCGATCTTGAAGACGGCGCACGATGCGGAACACCTGTTCGGTCTCCTGGCTCGAAAGCGAGGAAGTCGGCTCGTCGAAGATCAGCAGGCTCGATCCGTTTTGAACGGCGCGGCAGATTTCGACTAACTGCTTGCAGGCAGGGCTGAGCGTTCCGACGATCCACTCGGCCTGGAGAGGAAAGCCGTGTTCTTCGATGATGCGCGCGGCCCGCGCCACCGCTTGACGGCGCGAAAGGAAGCCGAAGGATGAGCGCTCGCGCCCCAGGAAGATGTTTTCGGCCACGCTGAGGTGCGGGGCCAGCAGCGATTCCTGATGCACCATGGCGATTCCCAGCGCGGCGGAATCCGCGGGACATCGCGGAAACACCTCGGCTCCGCGCCAAAGCATTTTGCCGCCATCGCGTTCCACCATCCCGGCGACGATTTTCATCAACGTGGATTTTCCCGCGCCGTTCTCGCCCATCAACAGATGGACCTGGCCCGGTTCTACGAGCAGGTTACCGTCGCGCAACGCCGTGACGCCGCCGTAGCGCTTCTGGACGTTTGCCAGTTCAAGAAGCATGTTACGGAGAATATCAAGCTGCGTAAGGGATTCGGCAATTATTCGTCGGGGGCATTAAAGTCTTCCGCCCGATTCTCGAACTTGGTGAGGGCGTGAAGATAAACCAGATTCGCGATCCCAATCGGGCCGTTGCGCTGTTTGGCGATGATCAGCTCGGCCAACCCCTTCAGGTCTTCCCGGTCTTTCTTGTAAACTTCTTCGCGAAAGATGAAGCCCACCAGGTCGGCATCCTGCTCGATCGAGCCGGATTCGCGCAGGTCGCTCAATTGGGGGCGATGATCTCCCACGCGAGTTTCAGGAGCGCGGCTGAGCTGGGAGAGCACCAGCATAGGGCAGTCGAGTTCCTTGGCCAGCATCTTCATGCCGCGTGAGATGGTGCTGACTTCCTGATTGCGATTTTCAAAGCGGCCGTGACCGCTCATCAGTTGCAGGTAATCCACAATAACCAGACCCAGTTCCCCGGATTGCTGTTTGAGACGCCGCAGCTTGGCGTGCATGTCCATCAAGTGGACGCCGGCCGTATCGTCGATGTAGAGCGGCGCACCCACCAGATCGTTGGCGGCCTCG
This sequence comes from Bryobacterales bacterium, assembly GCA_003136675.1. Lineage (GTDB taxonomy): Bacteria > Acidobacteriota > Terriglobia > Bryobacterales > Bryobacteraceae > Bog-113. Next base: position 32,404 of record PLFE01000156.1, on the reverse strand, counting down.
CGGAGCTTGCGGCGATCGGCCTCGACTAGGTAGCCGCGCCGGAAATGCTGGCTGTCCACGCGAGCCGAAGCGCAGAGCATGCGCGTCAGCAGCGAATCGTTGGACATTTCGAGCGAGAAGATGGCCACGGGCTGGTGCAGCTTGCAGGCCACGTGATGGGCGATGTTCAAGGCCAGGGCAGTTTTTCCCATGGAGGGGCGCGCCGCCAGGATGATGAGCTCGCCGCGGTGGAATCCGCCCGTCATCTCATCCAGCTTCAGGAAGCCGGTGCTGGTGCCCTTGATGCGCTTGCTGGGGTCGAGGAACGCGTTGATGCCGCCCTGGAAGTTCTGGATGACCTCCTGGGGCGTGAGCAGACCAGCGTTGGTTTGCGAGTCGCTGAGCCGCAGCAGAGACTCTTCGGCGCTGGCGAGAAGCGTCGAAGGCTCCTCATCGGCCATTAGCGCGCGATGCATCAGCGAATTGGCGGTCTCGACGATGCGGCGGAGGATGGCTTTATCGCGGATGATCTTGACGTAGCCGGCGAGATTTGGAAGGCGCGGCAGTCCGTCATCCAGCGATACGAGGTAACTCAGGCCGTCAACCGATTCGAGTTCGTTGAAGCGCAGCAGTTCGTTAGCAAGCGTGATGCGGTCGATGCGTTCGCCGCGCTCATGCAGTTCCAGCATGCGCCGGTAGATGCGGCGGTGCTTTTCCAGACAGAAATCATCCAGCTTTAAAAGCCCGGCGACATCGATGAAGCTGCTGTCATCCAGGAGAATCGAGCCGAGGACTAAGCGCTCCGCGTCAACGTTGGAAGGAAGGCCTTTTTCAAGGGCAAGTTTTTCGAGGGCGAGGGGCGAGGATGACATTCAGACCTCTGTTACGGTAACAGCGTTTCAGCGAAGCGAACTGTTAAGAAGCAAGAAAAAAGGTGTGCAAGGAGCGGGGTCTGTAAGCGGCTGCAAAGACAACCGAAACGGGAATGTGCGCGCCGGATATCCACAAAGATCCACAGGATTTAAAAGAACAGGATAGCGCGAAAATGTTTGTGATGGCGGTCTCTGCGCTGCAAACTAGTGCGGGTAGCTCCGCTCGACAAAGCGCAACGCCTCTTCCGCCGATTGAAGCGTCCCTTCCAGTTGCGCATCCTCCACCGCGTGGAGGATCTCGGAAAAGAGCGGTCCCGGTTGGTAGCCGCGCTCGATCAACTCGCGGCCTGTGAGAAGCGGCACGGGCTTTAAAGCCTCTTCGGAAAGTGAGGAGACCCGCGCCTTCACATAGTCATAGGAAGCGGTATAGCCGTTGCTCGAAAGGCAATCCAGGCGATGCAGTTCCAGATGCTCTTCAAACGCGGGTTGCCGGATGAAGCGTTTCAGCGTGCTCTCGCGCATGTCCAAGGCATCTTTGAACTTCATGTGATTGGCGATCAGTGCGAGAATCTGGTCTGCGTCTTCGCGCGAGAACCGGAGGCGGTTCAACAGATGCCTGGCGATCTCAACCCCCGCCTCAACGTGCCCGTTGAAACGGATACGGTCGGCCATTTGAAACGTTGACGGCTTTCCGATGTCGTGCAGCAGCGCGCCCCAGGCCAGCGTTGGCGTCGGATGATCCAGCTTTTCGAGAAGCAGGAGCGTGTGGACCCAAACGTCTCCTTCCGGATGGAATTCGGGCGGCTGTTCGACGCCCTTGAGATTCGCAACTTCAGGCAAAACCTGCTCCAGCAGTCCGCTGGCGGCCAGCAGTTCGAAGCCGCGGCTGGCCGAGCCTTCGGTCAGGATGCGCGTGAGTTCGTCGCGAACGCGCTCCGGGGCGACGGTGCGAACTTCCGGCGCCATCCGATGAATCGCTTGAAACGTCCGAGGCTCGATGCGGAAACCGAGGCGCGCGGCGAAGCGAATGGCGCGAAGCAGGCGCAGGTGGTCTTCACGAAAGCGCGATTCGGGGTCTCCGATGGCGCGGATCACCTGGGAATGCAAGTCGTCGCGGCCTCCGACGAAATCGAGGATCTGGCCGCCGACGGGATCCATAAAGAGGCCGTTAACGGTGAAGTCGCGGCGGGCGGCGTCTTGTTCGGGTGATTTCTCGAAGCGGACAGCGGCGGGCCTGCGGCCGTCTTCATATACGCCATCGCTGCGAAACGTGGCCACCTCGACTTGAGCATCGTCTTGTTGGGCTTCTGGGCGCACCAGAACGACCCCGAATTTCGCGCCCACCAGATTCGCATTCGGAAATAAACTGAGAATCTGGTCCGGTGTTGCGTCTGTCGCGACATCCCAATCTTTAGGCTCGCGGGCGAGCAGGATGTCCCGCACGCAGCCGCCTACAAGCAGCCCCCCGAAACCCGCTCCGCGCAGCGAGGCGGTAATGCGATGGGCAAGGGCTTCCGAAGGAGTCAAGTTGGCACTCAAGACCATGCTAATCTAGTCCCGCATTGGACCCAACCGTACAACCTTCCAGCACCCGCAGCATTGCCGGGCCTTCCACCACCAATAAAGTGATCGTCGCCACCACGGTGATGCTGTCCTTTATTTCGTTCTGGCGCGCCGCGGCGATTGTGCTGAGCGACCTCGCATCATCGGCATATTACGTGGGCGGCATTGCGGAAACGGCCGTGGGCAAGTCCGCGCCCTGGTTCGTGCTGGGGATCATGCTGTTCTCCTACGCCGTTCGCGCCATCTACATCGAGAGTTGCAGCATGTTCGTGCGCGGCGGTGTCTACAAAGTAGTGCATGAGGCCATGGGCGGCACGCTGGCCAAGTTCTCGGTTTCGGCCCTGATGTTCGACTACGTGCTCACGGGCCCCATCAGCGGTGTCAGCGCGGGCCTCTACCTGGCCGGCTTGCTGAACGAGATGGGCGACAAGTACAAGATCGCCTGGATGCACTACAACTCCGAGTATTTCGCGGCGGGCTTCGCGGCCGTGGCGACGCTGTACTTCTGGCGGAAGAACATCATCGGTATTCATGAATCGAGTGAAAAGGCCCTGCGGATTATGCAGATCACAACCGTGATGGTGGTGATCCTGATTGCCTGGTGTCTGCTCACGATCGCACAAAAAGGTTACAACCCGGTTCCTTTTCCTTCGACAAAGACCATTGTTTATGGGCCGGACGCCCTCGGTTGGTTGAAGGGCACGGTAGCGCCAACGATCACGTTTTTTGCGATTGTGATCGGACTGGGACATTCGCTGCTGGCCATGAGCGGGTTCGAGACCCTGGCGCAGGTGTACCGCGAGATTGCTTCCCCGAAGCTGAAAAACCTGGAGCGCGCGGGGACGGTCATCTTCCTTTACAGCACGATTTTCACGGTAATGGTTTCGTTTTTCGCGGTGATGATCATCCCGGATGCGGAGCGAGGGAAGTATCTGGACAACCTGATCGGCGGCCTCTCGGGCTTCCTGGTCGGACCGGACTTTCTGAAGCTGCTATTCCACGGCTTTGTGGTGCTGGTGGGCACGCTGATTCTGGCGGGTGCGGTGAATACGGCAATTATTGGCTCGAACGGCGTATTGAACCGTGTGGCGGAAGATGGCGTTCTGCCGGCCTTCTTTCGCACGCCCCATAAGAAGTACGGGACCACCAGCCGCATTATCAACACCGTGGTGGGACTGCAGTTGGTCACCATCGCGATCAGTAAGGGCGACGTCAACCTGCTCGGTGAAGCCTATGCGTTCGGTGTGGTGTGGAGCTTCGCGATGAAGGCGCTCTCCGTGCTGGTGCTGCGGTTTAAGATGCCCGAGGAACGCGCCTGGAAGGTGCCGCTGAACATCCGCATTGGGGGCAAGGAGTGGCCCGTGGGGCTGGCGCTAATCACGGCGACTCTGTTCCTGCTGGCGATGATCAACGTCGTCACCAAAGAGAAAGCGACCATCGCTGGCGGCTTATTCACCATCGTGTTCTTCCTGGTGTTCTATTTCTCCGAAAAATATCACCAGAGGCGCGAGGCTTCGGACAATGCGCATCTGGAGAAGTTCCGGCTGGACCACAACGAGGAAGTTTCGCGAGAGAGGATGCAGGTTCGCCCGGGCAACATTCTGGTTGCCGTGCGAAACCCCGCGCAACTGGAGCATCTGGCCAAGGTGCTGGCGAAGACCGATACACGGAAAATCGATATCGTAGCCCTTTCCGTGCATCTCGTGACGCAGGCTGCTTCCGGCGAGCATGACCTGGACGCCGAACAGATTTTCTCGCACGCGGAAACCGAAGTATTCACGGGCGCGGTGACGCTGGCGGAGAAAGCCGGCAAGCATATCGAACTGCTGGCGGTGGCCGGCACCAGCCCGTGGGTGGCGATGGTACAGACGGCGCAGAAGCTGCAATCGGCGCGCCTGGTGACGGGGCTTTCGCCGAAGTTGACTCCGGCCGAGCAGGGCAAGATCGTGGGCGAGGCGTGGGAGAACCTTCCCCTGCCCCGGCCCTCGCTCTCGCTGGAGGTGGTAATGCCGGAGGGCGCCAAGTCGATGTTCTTCAACCTGGGTCCGCACCCGCCCCGGTTGTGGCCTGAGGATGTGGATCTAACGCATCGCTTGTGGCTGGAACTGAGCGCGAAGGGATTGGGTGCGCGTTTGCGGCACCGCGACATCGTTGGCGTGGCCCTGCGCCGCCTCGAAGAACAGCTTCGGGTGGGTATGGAGCCGGAGATTAAGGATGAGCTGCAGCGGGAATTGATTGAGCACCCGGCGGAACGCGTGCCGGTTGAATCGGAAGATGGGGCTGACGCCAAGCCCGTCTGACACTGTCTTCTAGACTGTTGATTCCAGTACCAATCCGAGCTCGCGGATCATCCGAAATCGCCCGCATTCCGTAATAAAATCGGAGGGGATTTCCGATGACTTCGACCGTTTTCCAAGGCTCGAAAAGAAAGTTGATTACGCAGTTCGCAGTTGTCGCACTGGTCTGCACGTCCGCGTTTGGCATGGATTTGCCGAAGCAGGATCGCGATACAGCGTTTGCCGTCGCGGTCGCAAGCGGCCAAGTTTACATCGGGGGAACGGTCATCGGCTCTCTCCCTGGGTTCTCCAGCGCGGGCCAGTCCGACGCCTTCGTCGAAAGCTACGACCAGAACGGCAACCTGCTGTGGAGCCAGCAGTTCGGATCCAGCAAGGATGAGCAGGTGTTAGGTATGGCCGCGGACGCCACTGGCGCCTATGCAGCGGGCTACACCATGGGCTCGCTCCCGGGCCAGAAATCCGCAGGCTCCACGGACGCATTCCTCGCCAAGTACAGCCCCACCGGGGCTCTCCTGTGGCTCCATCAGTTCGGCGCCAGCGGGATTGACCGGCTGGAGGCCGCCACCTCGGACGGAACCTCTGTCTACGTGTGCGGCTATACCGACAGCAGTCTCTACGGTCAGCCCTTCGCCGGCAACCAGGACGTGTTCGTACAGAAGTGGGATCAGAGCGGCGACTTGTTATGGACGCGCGAGATAGGCACTCCTGGGCTGGATCGATCTTACGGCATTGCTGTGAATGCGAACGGCGTATTCGTTACCGGCCGTACCAAAGGCACTTTTGCTGGCCAGACCAGTTCCGGCGGCATCGATGCGTTCGTGACAATGTTCGATCTCAACGGAAACCAAATCTGGTTGACACAGTTCGGTACCCCGTCGGATGAACGCGGCTGGGGCATTAGTTTGGATTCAACCGGCGTCTACGTCACCGGCCGTACCGAGGGGTCTTTTCCCGGTTACACCAACCAAGGGGGCGACGATGCCTATATGGCTAAGTTCAATTTCAGCGGCAGCATGCTTTGGGTGAACGAGTTCGGAACTTCACAGTTCGACCGCGGAACCGCCGCGGCTACTGATGCAACGGGAGCTTATAGCGCGGGATACACGGAAGGTTCCTTGCCTGGCAACACCAATGAGGGCAGTTTCGACTGCTACATCCGGAAGTTCGATACTTCGGGCGATGTTCTGTGGACGATCGAGTTTGGGACAACCGGTTACGACCAGATCTGGGGTGCGGTCACGGATTCGACCGGGCTCTATCTCGCGGGAGCGACCGGCGGGACGCTGCCGGGACAAACCGCCAAGAGTGGGTTCTTCCTCGCGAAGTACACCACGGCGGGCGCGCTTCTCTGGCTCCGTGAAACGGGGACCAAGGCGATCAAGATACCGTAGCTTGCCAGCGTGCACGGCGTCATGAAAGAATTGGGAGTTGTTCAAATTCCTGCTTCTTCTTCTAACCGCGGTTGCGGCGTTCGCCGGCGATTCGCACCCCACCCTGGCGGTGGGCTCGGCCGCTCCGGATTTCTCGCTGCCGGGCACGGATGGGGAAGTTCACCGCCTCGCCGATTATGCGGCCAGCGAAGTTCTGGTCGTGGTCTTCACTTGCAATCACTGTCCGATCGCCCAAATGTACGAAGACCGCATCAAGACGCTGGCGGCCGACTATGGAAACAAGAGCGTGGCCGTTGTGGCGATACAACCGAATGACCCCAGCGCGATCCGGGTAGATGAGCTCGATTCGTCCGACATGAGCGACAGTCTGGATGAAATGAAGACTCGCGCCGCGTATCGTCACCTCGATTATCCGTACCTCTACGACGGCGAAACTCAGTCAGTGGCCGAGGCGTACGGGCCGAAGGCCACTCCGCATGTTTTCGTCTTCGACCGGCAAAGAAAATTGCGCTACGAAGGACGGATGGATAACAGCTACCGAAAAGAGCTGGTGAAGACTTCCGATGCCCGGAACGCCATTGACGCGGTACTGGGCGGCCGTGATGTGCTCGTGACGCATACCGGAGTGTTCGGCTGTTCCACAAAGTGGAAATCCAAGCAAGCGAGCCGCATTGAGGCGCTCCGGAAGATAGAAGCCGAGCCGGTTTCGCTCGAATTGGCTTCCATCGACGATCTGAAGAAACTGCGGGCCAACCCCACGGGCAAACTGCTGCTGCTCAGTTTCTGGGCGACATGGTGCGGGCCCTGCATTCACGAGTTTCCGGAACTGCAAACGACGTTTCGCATGTATCGCGGGCGGGACTTTGATCTGGTGCCGGTTGCTGTAAACATGCCCGACGAGAAGGAAAGCGTGCTCAGTGTGCTGAGGAAGCAGCATGCTTCCACGCGCAACCTGCTGTTCGGTTCACAGGACACTACCGCGTTGCAGACTGCGTTCAACGAGAAGTGGGAATCGGGCGTGCCCTACACGGTTCTGATTTCGCCGGAAGGCAAGATCGTGTATGAGAAGGAGGGCGAGATCGATATGCTCGCCCTGCGCCGCATCATTCTGGCGAACATGCCGGGCGGGGATTACGTGGGCTTCCGGCAGTACTGGCTGAAGCCGTGAATGGCGGGCTACGCTCGTTCACGGGGTCGTCCATATGCACCCGTAGTTGCTCGGGATACTAAGCGTCTGCGCAATCCCGGCAACAACACTACTTAGATTCTGCGCGCCCTCGATCTGCTCGACATAGTTACCGCTCAGGGGGAAGGCGAAGTTCGCCGTTTGCTGCTGATCTGTGAAATTGACGACCACCAAGCTGAAGGTAGTTCCGAGTTGCCGTGAAAACGCCAGCAAACCCTTGGAGTTGAAGTTGCTGTCGTCGTTATAGAAGAAATGCTGGCCATCGCTGAACTGCGTTCCACCCCGGCGGATCTTCGTCAGTTTCCGAACCAGGCGAATGATGGGCTGGCCGTCGGTGTCATAGAAATAGTTCCAGCGCACCGGCCGATACAACATCACGCGTCCGTAGCCGCTTCCAGGAACCCAATAGTTTTCACAAAACTCCTGCCCTTCGGACAGGAGCGGCGTCCCTTTGGCGGTGAGCAGCGCAATCAGATAGGGCTGAACCTTCGCCCAATTCGCGTCGCGATTCCCCTGCTGGAGCAAAACGTTGGCTGGATCGTTGTCGACCGGGATCGTACCGAAGTTACAAATGAATCGCTGATGATCGTGATTCTCAATGTACTGAATCGCGGTCTTGGGGAGGGTGTCGGCATTTACCGTGACCGACGTTGGATACCCGTTCAGCCCCAGTTGTAGTCCCAGTTGCTCGATCGCGCCCGGACTGCCGGCGGCGCAGTTCACGGCGGCGCCGAGCGTGGCATCCTGCCAGGTACCGGTGGAGAAGCTTCCGGAAAGGATAGCCGGGGGATCTGGAAGATATTCGGCAATCTGGATGAGGTTGATATTCCCGGCGGCGTCAAAGAATCTCTGGTAATGATCCGTCGCGCCGGCCTTGGATTTGACGTACTGGTAGGTGGAATAGACCAGGCTGGCATAACCCACCCCGGTCGGCCCGTCAAAATACTCGGGCACATCATCGAACCGGAATCCATCCACGTGAAATGTATCCAGCCAGTATTGGTTGACGGAGTAGAAATAATCCTGCGTAAGCCGCTTGGTGAAATCGTTCAAGGTGCCGTAATCTCCGGTCCCCCCGTCGAACGGGTTAGGGAGATCGTTCCCCAGCGCGCCATAAAGCTGCGTATATGCAAAGTCGCCGCCCGTGTGCCCGTAGACCGAATCCACGACGACGGCGATTCCGTTCTGGTGGCAGAGATCTACGAAATTCTGAAAATCGGACGTCTTGCCGAAGCGTTCCGCGACGCAGAAATAACCGATTGGGTCGTACCCCCAGTCAATGGTGCTCAGAACGTTGGAGACAGGCATGACTTCGATGCAATTGATTCCCAGATCTGCCAGGTACGGGAGCTGCTTGATGGTGCGATCCAGGTCGTTTCGAAACTCGCTGATCATCAATTCGTAAATTATGGCGTGGTTCAGCGGCGGCGTCTTCCAGATCGTTTCATTGGCGGAAAAGTTGTACGCCGGGGCTCCTACGGTAATCGCAGACAGGCGGCCGACACCCACTTCGCGGGAGAACGGATCGATGATGAAGTCGATGTCGCCGCGCGTGGGGCTGTGAACCAAATAGCGATAGACGTAACGTCCGGGCTTTCCGAATGCGGTGGATCCTGGCGGGGCCGCCGCCGTATTCAGATCGATCTGGCCGGACCAGAAATCACCGTACGTTGGGTCGACAAAGTGAGACTGGGCAACCAGGGCCGGCTGGGGGGTCTGAAGATATTGATCGATTTCATGAATGATTTTGACGGAAACCGTGTATCCTTGCCCTGAATCGACTCCTGGCAGAAAAATTCCAAACTGGACGACTTTGGGCGATATTTCCAGTGCGCCCAAAGTATTCATCGCAAGATAGTTCATAAACCTCGCTTCAGCAGTGTTCGCAGCTCTTTCCTATAGTGATCTGCGGAGGCAGGTCGTTAGCCGGATTGCGATCAAAAAAACCTATTGGCTTGAGAAGAAATCCAATGTAGTTCGCCGGCATCACGGGATAGTCTTCGGGGCGGGGAATGTGGGTGTGGCCGAAGGTGTACCACAACACCACATCGGTATCTTCGATCGGGCGATCGGCCTCCACCCAGGTGGAAAGGCCGTGATCGGCCAGGCTTTGATTCGGAAAATCGCCGGCGGCGAAGTTCTCGTTTTCAGCGTAGGGAGTGACCCAGACATGATGATCCACGAAGCGGGCACGTTTGCGCCACCAGGCGTTTGGTGAGGCGAATGGAACGGAGTTATCACCGGGAATGAACTTATAAGCTACGGCTTCTCCCAACCGATTCAGATGCGACGGATTACTGATCTTCCAGGTGCGCGCGGTTTCGAGCTTCAGGTTGGCGCAGGCTTGTTTCTCGGTGCGTAGCGGGGTCGCTTTCGCGCGGAAGGCATTCTCAAACGGATTCTCATCGTCAATCGGGTCGCCTACAAGATCGACCTGTGAGACGGTGTTGCCCTGGCCATCGATATCGAAATCGAGGCGCATGTTGAAGAAGTGCTGGTGATTGGGCGCGTAAAGCTGCGGAGCCACCATCGCTCCATGCGGAAGTTGCTCCCCTGGACGCGCCGCACCCAGGGAAAGTACGCCGGTGAGCTTCAACTGGAATTCAATATTCCCATCCTGATAGAAATACCAATAGAAACCGTACTCGTAATTTTCGACTGTGGAGATGGACGACACAACCAAACGCCTGGAACGCCGCACTTGGGGATTGTCGGGAAGCCGGCGGTCGGTGTGTTTCCAGAGAATGCCGTAGTCTTCCTCGTGAATGCAGATAGCATTTGGGATCGTGAGTGTGCGTCCGCGGCTATCGCAGAGGTCGGCATCCAAATAAGTGATGTCTCCCAGGCAATCACAGCCGAGTTGAAGGCCGTTGGCGCACATCCCCATGCCATATTCGCCAACATCGAACGCATTCTTGCGCGCCTGCGTGGGGCGAGGGTCGCCATAGGGGACCACCATTTCCGTCAGTGAAGCGCGATACAAGATGCCGCGGTCGCGGCCGGAATCGGTGTAGCGGATGTGGTGGAGGGTCAGTCCCTCACGGGCGTTGAAGCCGATCACGAATTTCCAGTTCTGCCAGGTGAGTTGGTGGTCGTCGAGGGTGAAGCTGGGGCCTTCGGGTTGAGTAATTAGCAGCGGCTTGATGCCGGTTCTCAGCGGACCGGCTCGGTCCGGCGAGTAGTTGCAGGATTCCGGAGGGAGCGGCCACTTACCGTACTCTTCGATGCGCACCACCTTCATGGTGTTGAGATCGACTACCGGGCGGATGCCTTCGATGGGGCGGGCATAGCCGTTGTCGGTCGGGTCGAGGCGCAGGAAGCACAATGGGCGCGTGAGGCGCTGGCCGGTGTCGCGATCGTCATCCTGGTCGTAATGTCCGGCGCTCCAGATATCGACCATGACGAGCGATGTATCGGTGATGCCGTATTGGCGTTCGAGGGCCGCGCGGAAATCCTCACTGGCGAGAACGGCTTGCTCGCATTCGATTTGCTCGTCGGTGGAAAGGGTGGGCTGCGCTCCTTCCGGCGCGAGTTGCACTTGAATGATGCGATTAGCGGCCAAGTCCAGCAGAACCGTAGAGGCGCGGTTGAGTGCGTTGTTCATCAGCACCGCCGTGGCGCGCCGCTCGGCAACAGGTACGGCGGGCCAGGCTTCGACGGCGGTCTTCGGCGGCTCTTTCAACGTGACGCTGATGATGCGGATCGCGGGCGTCCAGTCCGGTAATGCGCGCAGCAACTCTACAGCTTGTTGGACTTCGGATTGGGTCAGTGGTTCGAGTGGATGGTTCATAAAGTTTCGCATACGGCAACGCGGGCGGAGCGGGAACGCACTGCGAACGATGACGCCATGCCCGCGGTGAGAAGTACGGCGAAGATGTAAGGCAGCCAGGAGTAAGGGAACGGGGGCGCCGGGTACAAGCTGCCGGCGAACGCGACTAACATCACAGCAACCGCCATTCCGGAAAGGATGATTGCCCACAAGGTGAGTTCGCCGCGCTCGCGCAGATAGAGGGGCGCGGCGATGCAAGTCAGGATGTAAGCGACCAGGAATCCAAAGGTGGCGAGCGTGCCCAGCCAACCATTGCTTTCGAAACCGGGAACGCCTCGCAGGGCGAGAATCAGGGCAGGAACCAGGGCGCAAACCGTCGCAAAGAACACGGCGCGGTGAGGCGTGCAATTGGAATGGTGCGCGTCTCCGAACGATGGATGCGCGTCGCCCCTGCGACCCATATCGAAAAGAATGCGGGCCGCGGCGGTGAGGCACGCCAGGATGCACGAGAAGAAGCTGATGATGGCGCTGATATCGATGAGGACGCCGAGAATGGGAAGGCTGGCTTTCAGCGCCAGTACATTCAGAGGGGCGTTGCTTTGGCTGAGTGGCTGCGATTCGCCGCGAAAGCCCAGTATTTCAACGTAGGCGCACAGAGTGAAGAAGACGCCGGCGCAAACCGCGGAGACCATGATGGCTCGGGGAATGTTCTGAAGCGGGTTGCTGGCTTCGGAGCCCAGCGATGCGGCGCTTTCAAAGCCGACGAAACTGAAGATGGCCAAAACCAGTCCCAATTGCAGATTGCCTCCCGTCACTCCTTGCAGTTTCATTTGACCGGAGTCCACCGTGAAGCCGTGCCCATAAAGGGTGCAGCCGAGGATCGCGAGAATGATGGCGATGGCGATGACTTCAAACGTCAGCATCAGGCGCGCGGAAAACGTGACATCGCGATAGGCGAGCGTGCCGGCGGCGCCCACTGCGAGGATGACGAGGATCGCGGGGTGGATGGTCGGCCAACCGACGGCGGCGAAGAATACATTCGCGTAGGAAGTGAGGCCGCCGGCGAGCGCGGTGGCCGTACAAATATAAGCGATCACCAGCGACCAGGCGCTGGAGATGCTGCAGAAAGAAGGCAGCACTCGGGCCGTGTAGCTGTAGAGTGAACCGGGCGACGCGGAGTGCCGGGCGAACTGGTTGATGTTGGCCGCAACCAGCGCTGCGGCGACGGTCGCGATCAGGTAAGCCAGCCAGGTGCCATTGCCGCTGAGGCCGTAGACCTGGCTGATGATCAGGGCCGGCGTTGCGGTGGGCGCCACGTTCGCGATGGATTGGCCAATCGTTTCGAGGGGCGAGAGAACGCCCGTTTTGAGGTTGTTTTTCGAAGCCACGTGTCTGCCGGTTCCTGAAGTTTTGGAAAGGCGACGGGGTTTCCACTCGTCATGTTACAGCAGATCTCGTGGTGGTGATATTCTGTGCGTTATGCGAGTTGGCGTATTTACCGCGTTGTTGTCGCAAATGTCGCTGGACGACGTTCTGAAGAAGATGAAGTCGGTGGGCGTTTCCACCGTCGAACTGGGAACGGGAAATTATCCTGGCGATCCACATTGCAAGCTGTCGATGCTGGATAACGAAACCGAGCTGAAGACCTTCAAAAAGAAGCTGGAAGATGCGGAGATCTCGATCAGCGCGTTGAGCTGCCATGGCAATCCCCTGCATCCCGACGCCGCGGTGCGCAAGGCCTATCAGGAGACGAACCGCAAGACGATTCTGCTGGCTGAGAAGCTGGGCGTTCCCGTCGTGATCGATTTCTCGGGCTGCCCGGGAGACCACGAAGGCGCCAAGTTCCCGAACTGGGTGACTTGCCCCTGGCCGCCCGAGTATCTCGAAATTCTGGATTGGCAGTGGGAGAAACAAGTCACTCCCTATTGGACCGAGCGCGGCAAGTTCGCTAAGGACCACGGGGTGAACATCGCGATAGAAATGCATCCCGGGTTTGTGGTGTACAGCCCGGAAACAATGCTGCGTTTGCGCGCGATTGGCGGAGTGGCCGTCGGTTGNNCCGAGCCACATGTTCTGGCAGGGCATCGACCCGATTGCCGCGGTACGGCTGCTGGGCGATTGCATTTACCACGTGCACGCCAAGGACACCCAGATCTACGATCGTAATTTACCTCTCACAGGCGTTCTGGATACGAAGAAGTATACCGACGAGCGCCATCGCGCCTGGATTTTCCGCACGTGCGGTTACGGGCATGGCGCGGAATGGTGGAGCGAATTCGTCTCTACGCTAAGGATGTTCGGGTATGACTACGTGCTCTCGGTGGAACACGAAGATTCGCTGATGTCGCCGGAGGAAGGCCTGACCAAAGCGGTGAAGTTCCTGGATGGACTCGTGATCAAAGAGCCGGCCGCCGCGGCTTGGTGGGTCTAGTCGGTCGACCGTTTGTGTAGAACGTGCTTCTTGAAGTCCGGCCAGAATTCCTTGAGGACGTCGGACAGCGCATCGGTGGCAACGTCGGTACCCAGGCGATTCATCGTATCGACGAAGCCGCGTTCGTCCGGATAGTACGTGTTGCCGATGGAGGCGTCAACTCCGTTTCCCAACCATTCCGAGAAATTGAAAGTGACGCTTCCGTGATCCGTACGCGTTTCCATCACGCTAAACACGGCGTGGAAGGTGCGCCGGACGGCAGATCCTTTTCCCATGCGGAAATAGCGGGGATCTTCACGCAGCAGAGAGGGCATCACGCCCTCCGTCATCATGTTGCCGATGGCCTGGTCACCATAGGCGGTAACGTACCGGTGCGCATACCCTTTCAGCCCCTGGCCAAACGAGGGGTTCTGATTTTGCAGTTGGTAGATGCCCGACAACACTCCGGCGATCACAAAACCGGGTCCGTCCAGCGTATCGCTCTTGGCGATGTTGAATTTCTGCCTGACTGTAATCGGCGTGTAGATCTGGGAAGCCTCGGCGGTCCGGTAGTTGGGCAGCACGCCGAAGATGTGCTTGTCTTCAGGGGTAGGGACAGGCGCCTTGGAAGCCGGGTCGGCGTGAATTCCTGAATCGATTGGGGCTGAAGCCGCGGTGGCCGCGGCCGGCTCAGGGGGCGGCGTCCCGGGCGACTGTCCGCAGAGAAGCGGGCCAAAGGCGGACAAAACCAGGAGTCGCCGCGCGACCAGGTGCACGTTAGAAATCATCTTTTTTTGTGAATCGCGCTGAAAACAGACCAACCCGCATTAACATTTGATGCTCAGACTTCGCGAACGATGCGCAACGATGCGCAACGATGCGCCCCGGAATCCAATAAGCTTCAGACGGCGGCGAACAGTGACTAGGTTACCTCACGCAGCCGTTTTGCCCAGCCATTGTCTCAAAAGCTCAGTTGGATCGCTCGTAAAGTCTACAGCTTCGGGTTGGTCGGGCACCCCGTTAAGAGTTTCGATGGCGCGCACTCCATTTGGGCCGGGGATGAGCTCCAGGCGTTTCCCCGGCAGGTCGAACCGGAGCACGTCCCCGATCCAAACCACCGAGATACGGGCGCGGATACGATAGCTTTCCTGGTGCGCGGCACGCAAAAGGTGGTCGGTGAACGGGCTTTTTCGAAGTTTCTCGACGTAGGGCTGCAGTGCGATTCTGGCGGCTCGGTCCGATTCGCGGCGGTTTCTGGCGCCGGCGCCGTCTTCCCGCTCCGTTACTGCTTCCATGCTCTTGAGGCTGCTTTCCAGATTGTCGAGGAAACCCATGGATTCTATTCTCGCCGAATGAAGCGCTGTTTTGGCGAAAATCAACTTGGCCACCAGCGTGCAACTGTACGGTCATGAACCGTACGGCGTTTTTCCCCCTGGCACTTCTGTGTTTCGCATCGCCGATCTTCGGTCAGGAGCAGTCGCCGTTTGGAGCGGGCGGAATGTTCTCGGAGAGTCACTCAGACGCCGAGACCCCGGGAGTGAGCCCGGCGGTGGAAGCAGCGCCCGCCGTTCCCTCTGTACCGATGACGGTGCGAGAGAAATTTGTTCGAAGCACCAAGGCCACATTCGGACCGCTGGCTCTCGTTTCCGTGGGTGTGGTCGCCGGGTATGAGCAGCTAACGAACACGCCGGGACCTTGGGGACAGGGAGGCGAGGCGTATGCGGAAAGATTCGGTTCCACATTCGGCATTTCCTTTGTCGATCAATACACCGAATTCGCTTTGGCTGCGGCGCTGCACGAGGATCCGCGATACTATCCTTCCGCGGACGCCTCTTTCAAGGCGCGCATCAAAAGCGCATTGAAACAAACGCTCATCAAGAGAACGGATGCAGGCGGCGAACGGTTCGCCTACGCGGAGTTCGGTGGCGCGTTGGCTGGCGGCTTTGTGGCCAACGCATGGCTGCCGCGCACCGATAACAGTGTGGGCGATGGTTTTGAAACGGCGGGGCTCCTCATCGCCCGCGACCTCGGTTTCAATCTGATACGGGAATTCGTTCCCATGTTCCGCCACATCCAATAACCTGAATCGATTCCGCCGTGTCCTAAAATGGTGGTTCATCATTCGCAGGAGAACAAATGGCGGCTAAACGCATCGGCATCCTCACCGGCGGCGGGGACGTTCCAGGATTGAATTCAGTCATCAAGACCGTGGTCTATCGGAGCAATGAGATCAAGGCGGAGGTTATCGGATTGCGCCGCGGTTGGGAGGCGCTGACCCACGTTAATTTCGACGACCCCGCAAGCGTGAGCCGGTATGTGCTGCCGCTGAACCGGGAGAACACTCGGACCATCGATCGGACCGGCGGAACTTACCTTCACAGTTCCCGTACGAATCCGAAAAAGATGAAGAAACTACCCGGTTTTCTCGCGGAGACGGATTTCCCGACGGCCCAGGCGACCAAGGACGGCCAAACCTCGACCGTCTTTGACATGACCAAACAGGTTCTTTCCAACATCGAGAAACTCAAACTCGATTACCTGGTTGCCATCGGTGGCGATGACACGTTGAGCTACGCGGCGCATCTGGACAAAGCCGGGTTCAAGGTGATCGCCGTTCCCAAGACCATGGACAATGATGTGCGGAACACCGAATACTGCATTGGTTTTTCGACCGCGATCACGCGCGCCACCGAAGCCATCGAGCGGCAGCGCACAACCGTTGGGTCCCATGAGCGCATCGGCATCTTTCGGATTTTCGGACGCGATGCCGGCTACACCGCGCTCTACACCGCGCTGGTGACATCGATGCGCTGCTGCATCCCGGAGTATGAATTCGATCTTGAAAAGCTGATCGATCTTCTCATGACGGACAAACGGCTTTCACCCAGCAACTACGCGCTGATCGTGCTCTCCGAGGGCGCGAGATGGAAGGGCTACAACGCCAAGGAAGTGGGCGAGGCCGATGCTTACGGGCATCGCAAGAAGGCCAATGTGGGCGAGGACCTGAGCGACGCTATCAAGAACCATACGGGCGAAGAGACCATCGCGAGCGACCTCACTTACGATCTGCGCAGCGGCAGCCCGGATTTTGTGGATAAGATGGTGGCGTCAACCTTCGCCGGCATGGCTGTGGATTGCATCGAGAAGGGAACGCATGGCGTGATGATGGGCCTCAGCCAGGGCTGTTACGCGGTGGTGCCGATTCCGGATCCCAAGCTTGGCCCTCGCAAGGTGGATGTGGCGACGATGTATAACACCGAAAGGTACCGTCCGATCTATACAAATAAGATCGGATTGCCGATATTCCTTACGCGGGCCTGAATCGCTCGCTTGGCCTTTGGAATGGAGTCTGACACAAGAATATTCGCAGTTCCGCATGAGAATCTAAATCGAGCGGTCAATTTCAATATTGTCCGGTCCGAGGTAGAGGGAGGTGTGTATTTGCGGGATCTTCTGCCGGGTTCGGCGATCGAGATACAGACCAGAAACCGCCTTTACGTGATTGTGATGCAGGCGGAGGGCGAAGTGCTGATTTCCGGCCACCCGGACTTTTGTCCGAGCCCCGTGCTGGTGAAGGTGGATGGTTCCAACTGGGGCGGGTCGATGCTGAAGCAAGGATTCATCGGACGCGGAATGCGCCTCGAATTCCGCCATCCTGTTTTTCAGACCGTGACGACGTCGCCGATCTTTGAGATCAGGCAAGTAGCTTAGACACCGTATCCAAAGTCTCGGACTGATATCCTAACTACGCCCTATGTTTCTTCGTATCCTTGCGCATCCTGTACTGGTGAACCTGAACTTCCACATGCCCGTGATCATGGATCTTTCCCATCCTCTGGTCATGCTCACTGGTGAGAATGGTTCCGGGAAAAGCACGCTGCTCCACTCAATTTTTTATGCCTTGAAGAACGAGCAGGTGGATCAGTTCGTCTACCGCTGGCAAGCTGAGGAAGCCGTGAAGCGCGATTCGGTATATCTGTTCGATGCCGAGCAGCACAACCCGCGCATGATGCTGGATACGTTCCAGAAAGACCCCGCCATGTTGGAATTCCTGCGCTCGGCCAGCCATGGGCAGGTGATGCTTTCCATGTTCAAGGAGACCTTCCCGAAGATGCCCGAGGGAACGATTCTGCTGCTCGATGAGCCGGAGATGGCGCTCTCCGTTTCCAACCAGCGGCGCGTGTTAAAGATGCTGAAGGAACTGGTGGATCAGAAGCACTTCCGCATCATCTGCGCAACGCATTCCCCCATCCTGATCGAATCGCCCGAAAGCTACGTCATCAACCTCGACTTTCACATCAACCGGAACATCCTGCCGACGGATCTGGCGGTGGAAGGCGCAAGCACGATCCAGTAGGCTAGCCCGCAAAGGCGCGTCGGGCGCCCTCATTACATTGAAGTAAAGCGGGCGACCTATTCAAAAGCCGTGGGGCGGAAGCGAAAGTGAGCGATCACTTCGCTCGATACCGGACGATCCTTCAGTTGCGCGGGCTGAAACTGCCACTCATAGGCGGCATCTCCGGCCAGTTGCACCAGGGCGCGATCGCTTCCGTGAGAAAGCAGTTCCACGGAAGAAACACGGCCCGTGTTATCCACCTTCAGCTTGAGATCCACAGGAACCTCCGCGGTGAGTTCGCGAGCGATGTCCGCAGGCACATGCGGCGTAATCCTTCGCAGCACCTGCGGCGGATGAAAATCCTGACCGCCGCGGTAGCCGCCTCCCAGCGCACCGAACACCGGAATGCGGTGGATGACGTGCTTGATTCCTCCATCCTGAAGGGCTTCCAGATCAACCGTCGCGTCGGCTGTTCGAATCGCCTCGGAAGGCGGCGGAAGTGGATTCGGATTGTGCGGGAAAGCGCCTGCGTTCGGGTTGGGACGAGGTTCTGGAGCAGTGTCGCGCGTCGGCGCCGGCTCCGCAGGCTGAGGAGGCGAAGCGACCGCGGGCGTCGGCGTGTTGCGCGCCATGGATGCCGGTTGGCTGGCCCGCGCCTTCGACGGCGCTGTCTTTACAGGCGGAGCCACGCTGGCGGGCGTGGGTGGCGTTTCGAGTGGCACTGCGGGTTGCCCTACAGGTTGCACTGCGGGTTGCCCTGCGGGCTGCGTGTTGAGTTGTTCCACCGGTTGCGGTGGGGCAGGCGGCAGCGGGGCAGTCGGTGGAGGCTCCGTCACGTCGCTGATGGTGATGTCGCCAGGGCGCGAGCCAAAGTGTTCATGATTGCCGGACGTTCCGAAATAATAGCCTCCCATTGCCGCAAGAGAGGCCACCAGGCCGATCCTTATCCAATTGGTCGACCCTTTCGGCTTCGGCGACGGCACTTCCGCCACCGGCGCGTGCAATTGCGTGCGCGGAAGTTCGTCTAAAGTCTGCGCGGAATCGAATGCCAGCCCCATCCCCAGTTCGTGAGAATCCATCGGAAATGCGAGGCACGTTTCTCGTCGATCCATTTCGCCGTCCAGCCAGAAGAAGAAGCCGCCACTCGCCGTGCCATCGCCCGCGGGCTTCACCAATAACGCGACCTGCTCGGGACCGCTGAAGTGCGCGTGCAACGTGCTGCCGTCGGCCGCGTCAAGGAACATGCCCGGCCGCATGTGGCTCCTGAAAAATCCCACCACCACTTGCTTGCGTTTGCGCCTCGCCTCCAGTTTGGAGGTCAGGTGCTGATCGTCGCGGCGCGAAAGCGAATACGCCGTGCCGCGGCGGTGTTCCGATTCCACCAGTTCAAAATCCGTGACGANNCCGTACGGAAGCGGTCAGCTAGGGGGATCTCCAGAAAGATGTCCACGGGGCAGACGGGCACCCTCCATTGATAAAGAGTCTCGGTGAACACAATTGTCTCTACAGCAATTCCCTGCCCAGAAAAACATCCTGGTGGGCACGAGCAGATTCGAACTGCTGACCTGCCGCTTAGGAGGCGGCTGCTCTATCCATCTGAGCTACGTGCCCGTGTTCCCATTGTAACGGCGCAGCCCCTTGCGGCCAATATCCCGGCGGTAATGCATGCCCTCAAACGAGATTTTGTCAACGGCGAGGTACGCGTTTTCAATGGCTTGCGGGAGGCCGCTTCCGCGGGCCGTGACGCCCAGAACGCGTCCGCCGGCCGTTTCGGGCCCCGTTAAGCCGGTCCGTGTCCCCGCTTGAAAAACGGTCGCTCCGGTGGCCTCCGCTTCCCCGATGCCGAGGATCGGCTGGCCTGATTGGAACGCAGCAGGGTATCCACCTGAAGCCAAAACGACACAGACGGATGGGTCAGGTCGCCAATCGAACGACATTCCATCCAGTCGCCCTTCGACGGAAGCCAGAAGCACCTGGTCGAAATCGGCCACCATCCGGTGCATCAGCGGCTGCGTTTCCGGATCGCCGAGGCGGACATTAAATTCGAGTAATTTCGGGCCTTCCGCCGTCATCATAAGCCCGGCGAAGAGAAATCCGGTGAAGCCTGTCGCGTCGATGGTCGGCTGGATGATCCGGTTCAGGATTGCGTCTTGCTGGGGAGCTGTCAGGATTCGCGAATCGGAATAGGCGCCCATCCCACCGGTATTCGGCCCCGTATCTCCGTCGAAGACCGTCTTGTGATCCTGACACGGGGCAAAAGGAAGAACATTCCGGCCGTCGCTGAGCACGATAAAGCTGACTTCCTCGCCTTCCATGAACTCTTCGATCACCAAATAGGGACCGAGCGCATCCACCGCGGCGCTCGCTTCCGCGCGATTGTAGGCGATGGTGACGCCTTTCCCGGCGGCGAGCCCATCGGCCTTGACAACCACGGGATACGTGAAGGAATCGAGTGCCCGTAGACCATCTTCCCTCGTGGTCACCGTGTGGAACGCGGCGGTCGGAATATTGTATTTCGCGAAGAAATTCTTGGCGAAGACTTTGCTTCCTTCGAGCTGCGCGTTGACTTGGGTGGGGCCGATGATCTTGCGGCCCGCTGCGCGGAAGGCGTCAACGACTCCGGCGACGAGGGGGGCTTCGGGACCAACCACGGTGAGGTCGATATCGAACTCCTCGGCGATCCGGAGATAATCCGTCGACAGAATGCATTGTGCAATTTTGGCAATACCTGGGTTGCCCGGCGCAGCGAATACCCGGGAGACCGAAGGACTCTGTTTCAGACGCCAGACGAGAGCGTGTTCGCGGCCGCCGCCGCCGATCACCAATACTTTCACAGACTTAAACGATAACAAGACCGGGTAGCGGGGCAAGTCGAAGTCGACCTTGACGAAATCTGGCTGTACGGCGCAACCGAAAGCTCCAGCATCGATGCAGCGACAAGACTGATCGACTCGATTACAGACCGCTTCTTTCTTCTGGCGGGCTTTCCTTGCGCCGGCCGCGCGCGTGACCACTTTGGAATCGGGTCACGTAGCTTCACGGCATTCTCCGTGTGGTCCATGGGAAGCGCGATATGGAAGAGCTTTTTGGACGCTGAAGCAGCTTGCCCCCCCAGGCGATATACTCATAACCGAAAGGCCCCACCATGCCAGACGCTCTCGATCGCAGAGACTTCCTCAAGAAAGCCGTCGGAACCACCGCTGCCCTAACCGCCGCCTCTTCGGCTTTCGCCGCCAAAGGCCCCGCCAAGGCTTCCAGCCGCGTTGTCGGCGCCAACGACATCATCAACCTCGGCGTCATCGGCGTCGGCGGCCGCGGCTCCTACCTCGCCGGCAAATTCAAGAAATTCGGGGAAGACAATCCGAATTCATGCCGCATCGCCGCCGTCTGCGATGTTTACGAGAAGCGCAAACGGCAAGCCGCCGAACTCCACGGCGTCAAGGGCTACCTGGATTACCGCGAAGTGCTGGCCCTCAATGACATCGACGCGGTCATCGTGGCCACGCCCGATCACTGGCATGCCCGCGTCGCCATGGATGCCCTCGATCGCGGAAAAGACGTCTATTGCGAGAAGCCGATGACCCACACCATCGACGAAGCCCTCCAGCTCGCCCGCACCGTCAAGGAAACCAAACGCGTGCTCCAGGTGGGTTCGCAAACCACCTCCGCCGATCAATGGCACAAGGCCAAGAAAGCCATCGCCGACGGCATGATCGGGCAGATGATCGAAAGCCAGGGCTCCTACCACCGCAACTCCATCGAAGGCGAATGGAACTGGGATATCGATCCCGGCGCCGGCCCCGATGGCAAGGGCGATAACTACATCGATTGGAAAACCTGGCTGGGTCCCGCGCCCCATCGCCCCTGGGATGCCGATCGCTATTTCCGCTTCCGCAAGTATTGGGATTACTCCGGCGGCATCGCCACCGACCTGTTCTTCCACGTGGTCGCGCCGCTGAACATTTGCTGGTCCGAACCGCAGTTCCCCTATCGCGTGATGGCGGGCGGCGGCATCTACGTCTTCAAGGACGAGCGCGAAGTGCCCGATACCTTCAACCTGCTGGCGGATTACCCCAAGGGCCACTCACTGGTGCTCAGTTCCAGCATGGCGAATTCGCGCCACATCCCCGGTCTCATCCGCGGGCACCTCGGCTCCATCGTCATGGTGCAGCACGGCGAGTTCGAACGGCCCACGGACCACATCAGCGTCTACCCGGAAAATAAGAAAATCCTGGGCGAAGACTACATCGCGAAGTTTGGGACCGAAGAGATCGACATCCCGGTGGACCCTGCCGACATGATGACCACCCACATCGCCAACTTCCTCAGTTGCGTCCGCTCCCGGGAGAAGCCCACGCTCGACGTCGATACCGCGCTACATGCCCAGGTCACCATTTCGATGGCCGTGCAGTCTTATCGCGAAGGGCGCGTTTTGTTCTGGGATGAAAAGGCCATGCGAGTCCTGCCGCATGCGCCTCTCACCAGCGCCGCGAAGTCATAGTTGAAATCTCGGGATTGGAGCCCGGTCGAGGGGGCCCACGGCTCAAATCAAACTTAAATTTGGTATGACACTCCTGACCACCGTCTCTTTTTGTATACTAAATAGTCCATTTTGATAGTTCGCTGGTGCTCGATTTCTAATCCTGGAGGGGACGGGTCGGACGCAAGTGGTGAGCCCGTGTTGTTCAGAAAGAGCCGTGGCGAATGCGGAAATGGGTAGCGATACATCAGAAGAGGAAGCCAGCATGAGAGAAAAAGGGACAGTAAAGTGGTTTAATGCCGCCAAGGGGTTCGGGTTCATCCAGCGCGAGAATGGCGAGGACGTGTTTGTTCATTTCAGCGCGATCCAGTCACAGGGGTATCGATCGCTGGATGAGGGCTCCAAGGTGGAATTTGAGGTTTTGACAGGGCCGAAAGGTTTACAAGCGGCGAACGTAACCGCTGTTTAGCGCTACCGGACCCTACCGGCGGAACGAGTTTTCCACTCGCCCGCCGGTTCTGCGAAACTGGGTACAGACCGAAGGATTGAATTTGATTTGAGTAAAGAAGACAGCATAGAAGTAACCGGTACCGTTCTCGAGAAGTTTCCGGGCGGTAAGTTTAGCGTTCAATTGGAGCAGGACCGCGTTGTCCTGGCTCATTTAGCCGGGCGCTTACGGCGTAACCGCATCCGTGTTCTGGCTGGTGACCGCGTCACCCTGGAACTTTCCACCTACGACCTGACCAAGGGACGCATCACGTTCCGACACCGCTAAACCCGCTGAAAACCCTCTTCATTTTTGGAACCCGGCCGGAAGCGATCAAGCTCTGCCCGGTCATTCGCTGCCTCGGCGCCCGCCCGGAGGAATTCTCCGTGCGGGTCTGCGTCACCGCGCAGCATCGCGGCATGCTCGATCAGGTGCTGGCCGCATTTCAGGTCCGCCCCGATCATGACCTCGATATGATGCGTGCGCACCAGACGCTTACAGGCCTCACCGGCCGCATGATCGGCGCACTCGAACCCGTCCTCGATCGCGAGAAACCGGATGTTGTGTTGGTGCAAGGCGACACCACCACCACTCTCTGTGGCGCCATGGCCGCTTTCTACGCGCGCATCCCCGTCGCGCACGTCGAGGCCGGACTTCGCACCGGCGACATGACGCAGCCGTTCCCCGAGGAGATGAACCGTGTTCTCACCGGCCGTCTGGCTTCCCTCCATCTCGCTGCCACCGAGGGCGCTGCCCGCAATCTTCAGTGCGAAGGCGTTCCCCAAAACACCATCGTTGTCACTGGGCAAAGCGGCATCGACGCTGTTCTTTACATCCGTGATCGCCTCGCCACCGGCGATCTGCCGGGTTTGGACTGGCCCCAGTTCCCCATCTGGGTTCGTTCCAACAAAAAGCTGATCGTCCTCACGGCGCATCGCCGCGAGAGTTTCGGCGCTGGTTTTGAAAGTATCTGCAATGCAATCGCCCGCATCGCCGCTCGGCCGGACGTGCAGATCGTCTACCCGGTCCATCGGAATCCCAATGTCATGGAGCCGGTGTTTCGCATTCTCGGAAATCTCGACAACGTTTTGCTCACCGACCCGCTGGATTATGTGGGATTCGTTGATCTCATGCGGCGCGCTGACGTTCTGATTACAGACTCCGGCGGAGTTCAGGAGGAGGGCCCCTCCCTCGGGAAGCCGATCCTCGTCCTGCGGGATAAGACGGAGCGCCCCGAAGCGGTGGAGGCGGGCACCGTCAAACTGGTCGGGACCGATGCGGACCGCATCTTCTCGGAAGCCTCCAAATTGCTCGACGACCCGGAAATGCGTTCGCGCATGTCGGCCGTTCACAACCCTTATGGAGATGGTTTCGCGAGCCCCCGCATAGCGACTGCATTACGTTCATTCTTAGGCACATAGGTCTTTTTTTTATTCGCGAATTCTAATGCGGAATTCGCCCCAACCAGCCCTATCTTGAACCTCCGCACCGCTATAATGAGCGCAGTATGGTGGAACGCGCGAGTAAAACGACGCCGCCGGCCGCAAGAACACGCAAGAAGGCCGACGACGCGATGGCGAGCTTGTCGGCCGTTCTTTCACAAAAAGTAGTCGGCCAACCGGCGGCTACCAAAGTGATTGTCCCTTATATTCAGATGTTCCAGGCGGGTCTGGCCCCAGAGGGCAGACCTGTTGGCGTCTTTCTTCTACTCGGTCCCACGGGAACCGGAAAAACCAAGACAGTCGAAGCACTTGCGGAGATTCTACATGGAAGCTCCAAGAACCTGCTGAAGGTGGACTGCGGAGAATTTCAGATGGAGCATGAGGTGGCCAAATTGATTGGCGCACCTCCCGGTTACCTCGGTCACCGCGAGACCCAGCCCGTGCTCTCGCAGCAAAAGCTCACTGCGGTGACCAGCGATGCCAGCCAGCTCTCCCTTATTTTGTTTGATGAAATCGAAAAAGCGGCGCCGTCCATGACGCGGCTTCTTCTGGGTGTGCTGGATAAAGGCATCCTGCGGCTGGGCGATAACTCGATTGTCAATTTTGAGAAGAGCCTCGTCTTTCTCACCAGCAACCTGGGCGCGCGCGAAATGATGAAAGAGATCCGGCCGGATTTTGGCTTTCAATCCGGCGCGGCCGTTCCGCGGACGGACCTGACGTCGAAACTCCAGAACATCGCCTTGGCCGCGGTGCGAAAAAAGTTCTCGCCCGAATTCGTCAACCGCATCGATTGCGTCATTACCTACCAGCCGCTTACCGCGGAATCGCTCTCCTCCATCGTGGATCACCAGATCTTGGATCTGCAGAATCACGTCAACACCCGTCTGGGCAACCGCTGCTTCAACATTGAAGTGCCGTTCGATACCCGGCAGTGGCTGATCAAGAACGGGACCAGTTCGGAATATGGCGCCCGTGAATTGAATCGAACGATTCACCGGAACCTCACCCAGCCCCTCGCGACCAAGGTGGCCATGGGTGAGATTGAACCGGCCAGCCGCGTCCGCGTGGAGATCAACGAAGACCAGTCCGGTTTGAACTTGCGGCTGACCGGTCCCAATGAAGAGGAAATTGCTTCTCATCCCACCGTGCTGCTGGTGGACGACAATCGCGACCTCTTGCATTTTCTGGAACGCTTGATGGCCGAAGCGGGTTGGAAACTTCTCACGGCCGAGAGCGCCAGCGAGGCGCGCAAACTGGCCGCCGAACACCGGCCCAATGCCGCGCTGTTGGATTACATGCTGCCCGATGGCAATGGCGTCGAGTTAGGGATGCAACTGCGCCAGTCCGTTCCCCGCATGCAGGCCATTATCATGACCGGTTCCGTGCTCCCTCCCGAAGAGGAAGCCGCTTGCGAGGAATACGATTTTCCCGTTTTGCGAAAACCGTTCCTGGCCACCGATGTGATGAACCAGATTCGCGGACGCTTAGCCGCGGTGCTGGCCGCCTCCCGATAGCCAATTCCTGTAGGGGCCGTCTTCGAGACGGCCCCACACGTTCGGATACTATAGGTCCGGACGATTATGAGACCTTTCCAGGCATTTCTACTTCTCGCCTTCGCCACCTCCGTCGCACCGGCCCAAACGGTCGGCGTCTGGCTGACTACCGACGACCAGCAAACCTTGATGCAGCCGCGGAACCCGTTGGTATTCTCATCCGCGGCCGGCGCCGCCCCAACCATCGTCATCGCCGACACCTCCGCTTACCAGACCGTGGAAGGCTTCGGTGCTTCGATGACCGATTCCGCCGCCTATCTCCTGAATGAGAAGGTGCCTGCCTCCGCTCTCCCCAGCGTGCTCCAATCCTTGTTCGATCACTCCGCCGGCATCGGCGTCAGCTTCCTTCGCAATCCCATGGGAGCGTCGGATATCACGCGCTACGACTACTCCTATGACGATCAGCCGGCGGGCGGCACAGACCCGGCCCTCGCCGGTTTTTCCATCGCGCACGATCAGGTGGATATCATCCCCATGCTGCTGGCCGCCAAGGCCATCAACCCCCAGATAAAAATGTTGGGCACGCCTTGGAGCCCTCCCGGTTGGATGAAGTCCGGCGCTTCGATGATCGGGGGCTCCTTACTTCCCGCCGCCTATACTCCTTTTTCGAACTATCTGATTGCTTACCTGCAGGCCTACGCAAACGCCGGCGTGCCCGTCGACTATCTCACATTACAGAACGAGCCCCTGAACGTCCCGTCCGACTATCCCGGCGAATCCATGCCCGCCACCGACCAGTTGAACATCATGAAGACCGTCGTGCTTCCCGCCCTGAGAGCCAGCGGCCTCAGCACCAGATTGCTGGTCTACGATCACAACTGGGATCAGCCGTCCTACCCGCAGACGGTTCTGGCGGACCCCTCCATCGCCGGCGCCTCGCAGGTTGCCGGAGTCGCGTGGCATTGGTACGCAGGTACTCCAGGCGCAATGACCACGCTCTACAACCAATATCCGCACCTTGGCGAGTACGTCACCGAAGCCTCGGGAGGAACATGGATCGCTGATGAGGTAAAGACCGACTTCGAAACCATCATTCAGTGCCTGCGAAACTGGGCCAGGTCCTATGTTAAGTGGAGCCTCGCCCTCGACGAGAATCGCGGCCCTCACACCGGCGGCTGCGGAGATTGCTCCGGCCTGATCAGTGTCAATGAAGATACCGGCGCGGTGAGTAACATGATCGACTACTACACCCTCGGCCACTTCAGCAAGTTCATTCTTCCCGGCGCGGTCCGCGTCTGGTCGAGCAATGCTCCCGGCATCATTACCGCCGCATTTCTCAATCCCGACCGCATGACCCGAGTGCTGGTTGTCTACAACGATTCGGCGGCGGCCCAAACGTTTCAAGTTTCGTGGAACGGCGCGTCGTTCAGCAATACGCTTCCCGCGCTCGCCGGAGCCACCTATCAGTGGACCGCCCCGCCCACTGCGTTAGGGTGCCGCGCCGGCGTGCGCGCGCAAACCGCCGCCCTGCCGCTCCCCATCCCGAAGCCGTGCCCTCCCTACGTCGTTCCAGCCCGCCAGCAGATCCAGGCGTCCAGCTATAACAACGTTTCAAACCTGGAAACCGAGAGTACTTCCGACACCGCCGGTGGCTTCGACCTCGGTTTCTCCTCCGACGGTTCCTGGGCGGAATATCGGAATATCGAATTCAGTTCCGGAGTGAGCGCAGTCACCGCGCGCGTCGCGTCCGGCGGCTCCGGCGGAACGCTGGAGTTTCATGTGGGAAGTCCCGCTGGATCGCTCATCGCGCGCGCGCTGCTCCCGGTGACGGGCGGGTGGCAGACGTGGACCACGGTTTCCACTCCGGTCTCGCACGTTCAGGGGCTGAATTCGGTCTACGTCGTATTCCGGGCCGGCCCCGGCACGAACGGGATCGCCAACCTCAATTGGTTCCAATTTCAGTAAGCCCGCTACAGGTTACGCCGGGAAGAGCCGATAGAGAGTGAGTGAAAGCGCTCTCGGCCGTCCTGCTNNATGCTGCTCGCAATGCCGCACACGGCGCAGGCCACAGTCCCGCCGACAATCACGACCGCCTGGGCCGCTCACCAGTTGCCTCTCAAAGAGGCCGCGCGTGCATTTCCCGTCCGGCTGCGGGCGGTAGTCGTCTACTACGACCCGTATATTGATCTCCGGCGTCCCGCGCTCTTTGTTTGCGATTCCTCCGGCTGCGTCTTTGTCGCGCTCACATCTACCCCCAAGATTCCTCTGAGGGCCGGCGAGCTGGTCGAAGTGACGGGGGTCAGCGGCCCCGGGGATTTTGCGCCCATTGTGGAACGCGCCAAGGCCTATCCGGTGGGAGAGGCGCCTCTGCCTCACGCGCCACAGACCACGATGACCATGATGCTGACCGGCGCGGACGACGGGCAGTGGGTCGAGATTGAAGGCGTCGTGCGTTCCATCAAGGAGTCCGGAAAAAACGTCTTTCTCAATCTGGCGATGTCCGACGGAAACATCTCCGCCGGCACCGTGAATGTTCCCGGTTCGGATTACGCGAGCCTGGTGGATGCCAAAATCCGCGTTCGCGGAAGTACCGCTCCCACTTTCAATCATCAGCAACAAATGACCGGAGCGCACCTTCTATTCCCCGGCCGTGAACAAATCACCATCGAGGAACCAGCCCCTGCCAGCCCGTTCGACGCCCCGGTAGCGCCCGTCGGTGGTTTGCTGCGATACACGGCCAACACGGCCTTCCGCCACCGCGTCCACATCCGCGGAACCGTCACCCTGCTCTGGCCCGGCCGGTTGCTATGCGTGCAGGATGGCGCGCGCGGTCTCTGTGCCCAGACCGATCAGAATACGCCGCTCCGCCCGGGAGATCTGGTCGACGTGATTGGCTTTCCAAATGTCGGGGAGTTCACCCCTACCCTCACCAACGCCACATTCAAAGCGACGGGCGGATGGCATCCCCTCCCCCCCGCGCGCGTCACGGCCGCCGACGCGTTCCGTGGCGATCACGACGCTCAGTTGGTGGTGCTCGATGGCAAGTTAATCGGGGAGGATAAAGCGGCGGAAGATCCAACCATCATGTTGTCCTCCGGGGGGGTCATCTTCTCCGTGGTCGGGCCCCGTCAACTGCTCGAAAAGTCCGCTCCCGCCTGGGAAGCGGGAAGCACTTTGCAAATCACCGGAATCTGTTCCGTTCAGGCCGATCCGGACCACGGTTCACAAGGCGCCGGTTTTTCGATACCCATCTCATTTCGAATCATGTTGCGGGGTCCTGCCGATGTCGCCGTCGTCCACAAGCCGTCTTGGTGGACCGCGGCCCATGCGCTTTGGGTACTCGTCCTTGCCCTGGTGGTCATCGTTCTGGCGGCTGTAGCGCTATTCGAGCAGGTCCGGGACGGCAGAAGGACCGCTGCCAGGCTGACGCTGGAGATCGGCGAGCGCCAGAGAGCCGAAGACGCAACCCGCTACGCGCTCGATCAGATGGATTATCAAGCTCACCACGACCCGCTCACCAGTCTGGCGAACCGTCTTTACTTCAACAGAAGCATCCGCGAATCGCTCGCGCTCGCGGAGAAAAATGGATCGAATGTCGGCCTGCTTTACATGGATCTCGATCGCTTCAAGTCCATTAACGATTCGCTGGGACATGCTGCCGGGGACGACCTCCTCAAACAGGCCGCCGAGCGCCTCACCAGGGTTTCTCCGCCGGACAGCGTCCTTTCGCGGCTGGGCGGAGACGAGTTCGCGTTCATTCTCCCAGGCACAAAATCGCGCTCTCATGCCGAACAGGCCGCCCAGTGCGTTGTGGAGGCGATGGCCACTCCATTCGTGGTTGACGGTGTTCCCTGGCATTGCCCGGCGAGCATCGGGCTGAGCCTGTTTCCGGAAGATGCCAGAAGCGCGGCGGTGCTCCAAAGAAACGCCGACACCGCGCTCTATCGCGCCAAGCGAACGGCGCCCGGTCAGTTCATCTCCTTTCATCTTTCGATGAGCGAGCAGGCCGAGCGTTCCGTCCTGGTGGAAAAGGCGCTGCGGCGCGCCGTGGAGAAAGGTGGATTTTGGCTGGCCTATCAGCCGCAATTCACTCCCGCGGGAGTCTTGCATGGGTTTGAGGCGCTGTTGCGGCTCACCGATGAAGTTCTCGGTCCGGTCAGTCCCGGCGAATTCATCAGCGTCGCGGAGGATATTGGGTTGATCGTTCCCATGGGCGAGTGGGCGCTGCGGGAAGCCTGTCGCCAGCACACGGCCTGGGCGCAGGAGACCGATACGGTCGTTTCCATGGCCGTGAACGTTTCGCCCATTCAACTGAAACGTGGCCACTTTCCCGCCATGGTCCGCAATGTACTCGCGCAAACGGGCATGCGCGCCTCGTTATTGGAACTGGAACTCACCGAGACCGGCATCTTCGCCAACGCGCACGACGGTCTGCTGGAACTCAAAGCTCTTGGCATCCGCATCTCGGTGGACGACTTTGGAACCGGCTTCTCCTCGCTCAACTGTCTGCACCGGGCGCCCGTCGATTGCGTGAAGATCGACCGGTCCTTTGTGCGTGACGCCGCTTCCACCCCAGGCACCCTCCCCTTCATCCGCACCATCGTCTCGCTGGCGCGCAGTCTCGGAATGAAGACCGTCGCCGAAGGGGTTGAAACCGCGGGCCAGTTGGAGGCCGTGAAAAGCGCGGGCTGCGACTTCGTCCAGGGCTACTTCTTGTCCTATCCATTGAAAGCTTCCGTCGCCGGAATCATGCTGCGGGATCGCGCAGTGACCCCTCGCGAGGCGTGGCAGTTCGAAGCCAGCATCGTTTGATCCACCCCTCTACCGCAAAATAGAAGGATGCCAAAAGTACGCCGGGCGCTTCTCAGCGTGACCGACAAGACCGGAGTCGTTCTCTTCGCCGAAGGTCTCCACCAGTTGGGAGTCGAACTCATCTCCACGGGAGGCACGGCTAAACTGCTGCGCGATGCCTCCATTCCCGTGCGCGAGGTCTCTGAGGTAACCGGCTTTCCGGAAATGCTGGATGGGCGCGTCAAGACCATGCATCCGAAAATTACCGGTGGCATTCTCGCCATTCGTGAAAACGCCGGGCATCGCGCCGCCCTGGAAACTCACGATATCCCCGAGATCGATCTCGTCTGCGTCAACCTCTACGAATTCGAAAAAGCCGCCGCCAATCCCCACGCCGAAATGAAGGAACTCATCGAGAGCATCGATATCGGCGGCCCCACCATGATCCGGTCCGCCGCCAAGAACTATCAGGATGTTGCTGTCGTCACCTCACCCCAGGACTACGACCGCATCCTGTCTGAATTGCTCGCATCGGGCGGAGAGCTGAGCATCTCAACCCGTTGGGACCTCGCAAGGAAAGCCTTCGCGCGCACCGCGGATTACGACCGCGCTATTTCGAACAAGCTGTCCGGCATCGGTTCCTCCCCAACCACGCTTCCGGAAACGCTGGACATTCGTCTCCCCAGGCGCGCGACCCTGCGCTACGGCGAGAATCCGCATCAGGAAGCCGCCGTCTATGGTGCTGGCGGCGCGGGCGTCGTCGGCGCGGAACAACTCCACGGCAAGGAGCTTTCCTACAACAATCTGGTGGATCTCGACGCGGCCTGGGCGCTGGTGGAAGAGTTCCACAACCCGGCCGCCGCCATCATCAAGCACACCAATCCCGCCGGCTGCGCGGAGCAGTCGACTCTCCGCGATGCCTATCTCCGCGCCCTGGAATGCGATCCCGTTTCGGCCTTCGGCGGAGTGATCGGGCTCAATCGCGAAGTGGATGAGACCTCTGCGCGGGAGATCGCCAAGCTCTTTGTCGAGGCCATTGCCGCTCCCGGTTTTTCAGTGGCCGCGCTGGAAATTCTTCGCGCCAAAAAGAACCTGCGCCTCCTCGAAGTCAGGAAAGGCTGCGCGGCGTTGGTGGTGAAGAGCATCTCGGGCGGTTTCCTCGCCCAAACCGAAGATCGTCATCAGGTCCGGCGTTCCGAGTTGCGCGTCGTGACCCGGCGCCCGCCCACGGAAGCGGAATGGCAGGCCCTGGAGTTCGCGTGGAAGGTGACCAAGCACGTAAAATCCAACGCCATCGTTTATGCCCGGGCCGGGCAGACGCTGGGTGTGGGAGCGGGCCAGATGAGCCGCGTCGATTCCGTCAAGCTGGGCGCAATGAAAGCTGTTCTTCCTCTGACCGGCTCGGTTGTGGGGAGTGACGCGTTCTTCCCATTTGCTGACGGTCTCGAAGAGGCCGTCAAAAACGGCGCAACGGCGTTCATTCAACCCGGCGGCTCCGTGCGGGACAACGAGGTGATCGCAGCCGCCGACAGACTCGGCGTAGCCATGGTATTCACCGGCATCCGCCATTTTCGGCACTAACCATGCCCTCGTCCCACGAAAAATAGGTCGCTCGGATTTCCACAGAATCAACAACTTGCCCGTTCCGAAGGTGGGGGGCCCTTGGCCTGCCCATAAGGCCCTTCGCGTTACTGAGCCAACTTTTCATCCGTCCCGGTGACGGCCCCGGAGGTGCCGCGTAGTTGAGTCACACCAGAAAAATCCCCGCTATCTCAAAACAAATAAACAACTTCCTCAAAAAATCCACCCCAGCTTTACAATTCCCGCTGCTACTCTCCAATCGGGATCGTTCCCAAAATACGGAACGCCCCCTCGAAAGGAGTCATCCAGATGCTTCAAAACATCAAC
>PLFE01000018.1 GCA_003136675.1 Bryobacterales bacterium | reverse complement strand
GGTACAACGCTCTGCGTCAGATTACCGCGACCGCGCTCCCAGTGCGCGAATCCTGCATCGCCGTGATCTGTCCATTATTCGCCGTTGCGCTGAACGTATACTTCGCAAAGAAGTAAGTAGCCGCGTCCGAATCCTGCACACCTTCCGGATACCCATTGAACTGGGTGCTCGTATCAATCTCCGTCGACTGATTCAAAGCATTGTACTGCCATGCCTGATTGAAGTAATTGTTAGTCAACGCCACAGGGCAAGAGGCATACGTGACAGACTGCAACCCCCGAAGCCCAATCCACGGCCCGGTCCGTGTCTAGCGATATATGATCGTGCGACGCCACATCTTTTCCGCCGTGTTGACGCCAGAGCGGTTGGCTGTCTGCTGGCAGGCCGTCCAGTTCTTGTATTCGTCGTACGCGCATTCGAGCCTCACATCGAAGCTAGCATCATGGGATCGATTGGACATCGCAATAATCGCGCCGCCCGAATTGTAACCTGCCGTAGAAGTAAGGAGGCCTTCGCCGTCCGCGTAAGTCGTCGTCTTCGTGTGTTTCACATCATCGTAAGTAATGGAGACCTTGCCTGGCGGCAACTCGTGTTCGCCGCCCGCTGCAACGAAATTATGCGCATCGGTATCCTGCTCCAGCAGTCGACCTTTCACGTCATAGCGGAACGCAACCTTGACGGGCGCCCCCGGCTTCTTCGCCCTCCGACCTCGCTCGCGGATCGCGACCCAGACTACTTGCCCCTTATCATCCAGGCCTTCGGTCGTGGAACGCGTCTCTTCGCCAGCCGCGTCGTACAAGGTGCTGTCGATAGTCCTGCCGCCGTGCGAGTAGCGGAATTCCGTCCGGCTGAACAATTCATCCTCTGCCCCCTGCCGATACTCGAAACTGATAAGGCGGCCTTCGCCATCGCGTTTGAAGTTCGAGTCGTGATTCTGCATCACGTCGCCGCTGCCGCGCCGGTACTCAATCAACTTCCCGGATTGATCATACGTCCAGTAACTCCAGAACTTAGGCTGCTGCCTGCTGCTCTTCGGGAACGTTGTTTCCTGACTCACAAGCCGGGATCCTTGGTACCGATTGATCGTGGTCGTTTCCGTGCTCCGTTCCTTTCGGGTCTCTTCAGTCGCACGCCCCGCCTGATCATACTTAGTTCTAATCGAGACGACGACCTCTCCGGCGGGGCCAGCGGGCGTCTTCGGAGCGCGGAGCTCCTCATAGAGCACCTCCGCAACTGGGCCGTTGAGCGGCAGAGACGGGTCGCTGGCCATCTTCCCAGGTGTGACGATCCCAAGAAAGGTAATGAATGGTGCCCGCGGCGGCCGGCCGACGTCTCGATCTTCCACATTCTCAGTTCCGAATTGGGCAACAAGAACAGAAACAAACACGATCGCCGCGAACACCAAACCCGAAGATCGAACCACAACGAATCCGCGATGCATATTTCACGCGACTCCCTAGTCCTGGTGGTCCTCGCATCGCGCAAATGGACACATTCTGGACACGTCCTCAGACTTCATCATCCAAGACACCACACTGCACCCATCGTACGCCCCTCCCCCATTCAGTGCTCTAGTTCACACCGAAGCTAATGCTGATATCCGGAGGGCCCCCAGTTTGGATTGAGAGCATCCATAGCGCGAAGGCGTTCGCAGCGCCAGCCTCCCAGCCAGGCCCCGTGCCAAAAGCCATGCCACCGCCAAACCCTCCGCCCCCACCAGCGCTCATGCCGTTCGGCTGCGTTCTCGTGAATACCCTCTGGTTGCCGCATGTTCCGTTTTTCATCATAATCTTGAGTTCTGTAGCCGAGAAACGGAGCAGGCAGGCCAGGTCGGTGTGGTCGCAATTTGTGACAAGGTCGGTAGCGCCAAAAGGGACCAGGGTTCCGGCCATGGCCAATCCGTCAATAACGCCGGACCCCTCAACCACGTCGGTTAACCCAGGGTTGGAAGCAAGCGGGCCGTTCGCGCCCGGCGAAATGTACAGGATCTCCCCGATTCGCTGCTGCTGCGCCTCAGTGAGCTGGTTGTAGGCGGACGTGAACGCCTGGGCTCCGCCGCTGTAAGCCACGATGTCGATTAGGCCCGAATTCGTGTTCAGCGCGTAAAGAATCGAGTTAAGCGCCGCAGTCGTTGAGTCACTCGCCTGGTTCTCTACTGCAAGAACGGACGTGCCTTTGTCCTCGCCCTGGTATGGGTAGGCAGAGTCCGCCCCTAGACTACTGGCCAAGCTTTGGAAAGGGCCACGCTGCGGCCCCATCGTAATCCCAGCAATCACGTCCGTGCACAAGCCACCTGGATCATACCCGTTGACCGGATCCCCCAGCGCATACGTATAACGGTTCATACTCCCCGGATTCCGAACCCGCGCGCTGCCCCCAAACGGATCCACCGTCAAAAACCGCCCATATCCCGCCGAATAATATCGGTTCATNNCTCGTCTGCTGCCCGCTCCCCGTCGCAGCCCCAAACTGCAATCTACACGTGCACGTCTCACTCAGGTTTCAACGAGTCACATGGTCACCAGCGGCACCTGTCTGCGCGAATGCGAGGATGAATTGAAACAAGCACGAGTAAAGCGACGGTCCTGTCTCAATCTGCTGAAAGGCTAAGCTCACGCTACTTTCTCGGAAAGGATTCCGATTAGGCGGGCCCGTAAGAACCCCACTTGATAGACCGCACACGATGACGGGGAGGAATTCCTCCTCAGCGACAGAGGATTGCGGGGTCGTCGCAGAAACAGTACCGAGTCTTACTTCGCTCATATTCCTCGAGACTGGGCGGGGGGGCCGGGGCGTCAAACCGATAAAGAACGGGAAACGCATCGTCGGTAAGGAAATAAGAATCTGTTCTAAACTCGACTCGAATCCGTTTCTGCCTATAGCGTTCACGCATCAATAGGCTGAATTTTCGAGCCTGCTCCAGGCTTGGAAAAGAAGACGCGCGGACGTAGATCGAAACCGCGGCCCCGTCACCCAACGTCGGCGCCACGTTCGGCG